>JBIOWR010000134.1:0-12597 GCA_044868775.1 Actinomycetota bacterium | reverse complement strand
CGCGCGGTGAGGTCGTCATCGTGGTGGACGACCCCAATCGCGAGAACGAGGGCGACTTCGTCATGGCCGCCGACCGGGTGACGCCCGAGGCGGTCAACTTCATGGTGACGCACGGGCGCGGTTTGGTGTGCCTGCCGATGACGGGGGACCGTCTCGACGCGCTGGGGTTGCGTCAGATGGTCGTCGATCCGGCGGATTCCGACGGCACGGCGTTCACGGTGTCGATCGATATGCGGGACCCGCCGAACACCGGCATCTCCGCGTACGATCGCGCGCGGTGCGTTGCGCGCGCGGTGGCGCCGGACGCGCACGCGAGCGAGTTCACGACGCCGGGACACGTGTTCCCGTTGCGCGCCAAGGACAACGGCGTGCTCGCGCGGCCCGGACACACCGAGGCGGCCGTCGATCTCGCGCGACTCGCCGGGTTGCGTCCCGCCGGCGTGATCTGCGAGATCCTCAACGCAGACGGGACGATGGCGCGACTCGACGACCTCACCGAGGTTGCGCGCGCGCACGGGCTCCATCTCGTCACGATCGCCGACTTGATCGCGTATCGCGTCGCGCACGAGAACATGTTGCGGCGCAAGGCCGACGCGCGCATCCCGACCCCGTACGGACCGTTTACCGGCGTCGGGTTCGAATCCCTCCTCGACGGACGGCACCACATCGCGTTCGTGTTCGGCAACCCGGAAGGACACGAAGACGTGCTCGTCCGCCTGCACTCGGAGTGCCTCACCGGCGACGTGTTCGGTAGCTTGCGCTGTGACTGCGGCGCACAGCTGCAAGAGTCGATGAAGCGCGTCGCGCAAGAGGGCGAAGGCGTCGTCGTGTACCTGCGCGGGCACGAAGGCCGCGGCATCGGCTTGCTCCACAAGCTGCAAGCGTATCGTTTGCAAGAGAACGGTCACGACACCGTGCAGGCGAATCTCGAGCTGGGTTTCCCGGCGGATGCGCGCGACTACGGCGCCGGCGCGCAGATCCTGTCCGCGCTCGGCATCGAAAGCGTGCGCTTGATGACGAACAACCCGGCGAAGTCGGCGGCGCTCGAGCAGCACGGCATCCGCGTCGCCGCGCGCGAGCCGCTGCAGATCGCGCCCACCGAAGAGAACCTCGCGTACTTGCAGACCAAGCGCGACAAGATGCAGCACGAGCTGACGGTCGTCGATCTCGATCACACGGCGCTCGCGCAGCACGACCTCGCTTGAACGGAGGCTGCTGTCGTGGCACAACAGGTTCCGCACGTCGTCGGCCTAGGCGGGACGACGCGCTCCGGGTCCTCCACGGAAAAGGCGCTGCGATACGCGCTCGCGATGTGCGAGGAGGACGGAGCGACGACGGCGTTCTTCGGAGGAGTTGAGCTGGCGACGCTGCCGCTGTACGCGCCGGAGTCGCCCGAGCGAACCGACGTCGCGCAGCGCCTCATCAAGGAGCTTCGCAACGCCGACGGCGTGATCCTGGCGTCGCCCGGTTACCACGGGAGCGTCTCCGGTTTGGTGAAGAACGCGATCGACTACACCGAGGACATGCGCGAGGACGAGCGCGTGTACTTCGCCGGCCGCGCTGTGGGGCTGATCGCGACGGGTGCAGGGTGGCAGGGCGTCGTGTCGACCCTCGATGCGCTGCGGGCGATCGTGCACGCCCTGCGTGGATGGCCGACGCCGATGGGCGTCGCGCTCAACACGTCCTCGCCGGTGTTCGACCAGGACGGCGAGCCGACCGACGAGCGCGCGCGCTTCCAGCTCGCGACGATGGCACGCGAGGTGGTGGCGTTCGCGCGCACGGCGCTCGCCTGAATGAGGGACGTGCCGCGGCGAGCCGGGCGTTTCGAAACTTCCCGACACGAAGGCATCAGGACCGGCGCTGTGTCGTTCCTTCGTTCGGAACGAACGCGCGCGGTCGCGTAAGGATCAGCCGGCCCTCTCGTAGTTGAATGCGTGACCTGACCCGTGGTCGTCCGGCCCGACGCGGCATAGTGTGTCCGTCCCTTACGCCCAAAGGGGGAGATTCATGCGGCTTCGCCTGCTGCTCGCTGCTCTCGTCGTCTCGATCGCTGCGACCGGTGCAGCGTCCGCTCTCGGATCGCAAGCGTCGATCGCACGCGCGGCGGAGCGGATTCCGAACCGGTACATCGTCACGCTGCGCGTTCCCGGCGCGGAAGCGACCGCGACCGCGCTGGAGCTGGCGCGCGCGTACGGTGGTCGGCTTGGTTACGTGTATCGCAACGCGCTCTCCGGTTTCTCGGTGGAGTTGAGCGAGCGCTCGGCGCTCGAGCTGAGCCGCAATCCGGTGGTCGCGCTCGTCGAGGAGGACGGGGTCGTGCGCGCGGTGGCGACGCAGACCAACCCGACGTGGGGACTCGATCGCATCGATCAGCGTGACCTTCCGCTGTCCGGCACCTACACCTACGGCGTGACCGGATCGGGTGTGAAGGCGTACGTGATCGACACCGGCATCCGCTCGACGCACCAGCAATTTGGAGGACGTGCGTCGAGCGGGTACGACTTCGTGGACAACGATGCGAACGCCGCCGATTGCAACGGTCACGGCACGCACGTCGCCGGCACGATCGGCGGCTCGACGTACGGCGTCGCCAAGGCCGTATCGCTGGTCGCCGTGCGCGTGTTGAACTGCTCCGGCACCGGCGCGACGTCCGGCGTGATCGCCGGCGTGGACTGGGTGACCGGAAACCACCTCGCCGGCCAGAACGCCGTGGCGAACATGAGCCTCGGCGGCGGCGCCAGCTCGAGCCTCGACAACGCGGTGCGCAACTCGATCGCGGACGGCGTCACGTACGGTCTCGCGGCCGGCAACGGCAACATCCTCGGCATGCCCGAGGACGCGTGCGGCACGTCGCCGGCGCGCGTCGCGGAAGGCATCACGGTCGGCGCGACGGACTCCTCGGATCGCAAGGCGTCGTTCTCGAACTACGGGACGTGCCTCGATGTCTTCGGCCCCGGCGTCGACGTGCAATCGGCGTGGTCTTCGAGCGACACCGCAACCAACACGATCTCCGGTACGTCGATGGCGACGCCGCACGTCGTCGGAGTCGCGGCGCTGTACCTGTCGGCGAATCCGGGCAGGACGCCGTCGCAGGTCGCGTCGGCGCTCACTACGAACGCGACGACGAACCACGTGACGAGCCCGGGCTCCGGCTCTCCGAACCGCTTGCTGTACATGGGATTCATCGGTGGAGGAGGCGGCGGCGGGAACACTGCGCCGGTCGCGAGCTTCACCTCGTCGTGCAGCGCCCTGGTGTGCTCGTTCACCGACACATCGACGGACACGGACGGCTCCATCGCGTCACGCTCGTGGAACTTCGGCGACGGCGGCACGAGCACGGCCACGAACCCGAGTCACACCTACGCGGCGGGCGGCACGTACACCGTCACGCTCACGGTGACCGACAACGGCGGCGCCACCGGCTCGGCGAGCTCGTCGGTGACGGTGAGCACGAGCGGCGACCCCGATCCGTCGACGCCGACGCTCACGAGCGGCGTGTCCCGGTCGGGGACCAACGCGGCCGCGGGCGGATGGGTCTACTACAAGATCCTGGTTCCGAGTGGGAAGAGCCGGCTCTCGGTGAGCTTGTCGGGACCGTCGTGCGGCCTGCTCACGTGCAACCCGGACCTCGACCTGTTCGTGCGCCAAGGTTCCAAGCCGACGACGACCGCGTTCACCTGCTCGAGCGAGACGGCGTCCAATTCGGAGAGCTGCTCGGTGAGCAACCCGGCGAATGCCTACTACTACATCGGCGTGTACACCTACTCGGGTTCGTCCGGGAAGTCGTTCACGGTGACGGCGACGATCAGCTAGACGGAGCTGGGTGTGGGAACGGGGACCGCGGGGAGCGGTCCCCGTTCCGCGTGCGTGTACGGTTCGGGTCTACCACCCGCGAATGCCCCGAAATTCGGGGGTTATTGAAAATCTGACGGTCCGTCAGATATCGTGGGGACGCCGCCTTTCAAGGGAGTTTGCCGGTGGACTTCGAGTACGCGCCCGAGGAGCAAGCGTTTCAGCGTGAGGTGCGCGCGTTCATCGGCGAGCACGCGACGCCGGGCTCGGTTGCCGACCCAACGCGCGAAGGCATGGCGCAGCTCGTCGACACCCCGGAGCGCCGCGCGTTCATGGGCAAGATGGCGAGGCGCGGGTGGCTCGGCATGTCGTGGCCGCGCGAGTACGGTGGCGGCGAGGCTCCCGGCATCTACGAATACGTGCTGAACGAGGAGCTGGCGGCGGCCGGCGCGCCGTTGATCGGCAAAGGCGTCGGCATCGTCGGCAAGACGATCATTCGCCACGGCAACGAGCGCCTGAAGAACGAGTTCCTCCCGAAGATCCTCAACGCGGAGGTCGAGTTCGCGATCGGGTATTCGGAGCCGAACGCCGGCAGCGACCTTGCGTCGCTGCAATTGCGCGCGACGCGCGACGACGCGGCCGGCGGATGGATTCTCAACGGACAGAAACGCTTCACGACGTCGGCGCACTTCGCGGATTGGTACTGGATCGCGGTGCGCACCGACCCCGACGTCCCGAAGCACAAGGGCATCACGCTCATGCTCCTCCCGATGAACGCTCCCGGGATCACCGTGCAGGCGATGGATTGCATCGGAGACAACGAGCGCACGAACGAGGTCTTCCTCGACAACGTGTTCGTGCCCGACGACTACGTCGTCGGCGAGGTGAACAAGGGCTGGTACTACGTGTCGGAGGCGCTGGACTTCGAGCGCTTCACGCTGTTCACCATCTCCACGTACGTTCGCAAGTACGAGGTGGTGCGCGACTTCATCCGCGAAGCGACACGCGACGGCTCGCCGCTCAAGGACGACCCGCACGTGCGGCGCACGATCGCGTGGCTCGCCACGCAGATCGAGGTGGCGAGGATGCACACGCTCCGCGTTATCTCGAAGGCCGCGGCCGGCGGCGTGCCGAACCTCGAGTCGGCGATGTTCAAGCTGTTCACTACGCAGCTCGGGCAGAAGATCACCGATGAGTTCCTCACCGCAGTCGGGCCGCAGGCAGCGCTGCGGCGCGGAACGCCCGGCGCGCCGCTCGACGGGCGCATGGAGAACTACTACCGGTACAGCGTGATCGACACCGTCGGCGCCGGCACGTCCGAGGTCCAGCGCAACATCATCGCGCGGCGTGGGCTCGGGCTCCCCGTCGAGAGCTAGTGGTGGGCAACCTGTCAGGCATCACCGTGCTCGACCTCTCGACGGTCGGCCCCGGGTCGCGGTGCACGGCCGTGCTCCGCGATCTCGGCGCGAGGCTCGTGAAGGTGCTGGCGCCCGCGCGCGAGAAGCGCATCGAGCCGGAGTGGTTCGCGTACGGCGCGCACCGTCACGTGAGGCGCGTGCGCCTCAACGTGCGTCACGAGCGCGGGCGCGACGCGTTCCTGCGCATGGCGCGCTCCGCGGACGTGATCGTCGAGTCGTTCCGGCCCGGCGTCGCGCGCAAGCTCGGCATCGCGTACGAGGACGTGCGTGGTGTGAACGAGGCGATCGTGTACGCGTCGCTGTCCGGCTACGGCCAGGAGGGGCCGTATGCGCAGTGGGCGGGACACGACCTGAACTATCTCGCGGTCGGCGGTTTCCTGTGTTTGCAGGGGGAGCGTGTGGACGGGGGTCCCGCGCTGCCCGGCGCGACGATCGCCGACGCAGCCGCCGGCGGGTGGCAAGCGGCGATCGCAATCTGCGCGGCGCTCGTGCAGCGCGCACGCACCGGCGAGGGACAGCACCTGGATGTGTCCACGGTGGACGGCGTGCTCGCGCTGGCGTCGCTCAACGTCGACGAGCACCTTGCGACCGGCGCCGAGCCGCGCGCGGGCGCAACGTTGCTGACCGGAAAGTACGCGTGTTACGACGTGTACCGGTGTCGCGACGGAAAGTGGCTCTCGCTCGGCGCGATCGAACCGAAGTTCTTCGTGAACCTGTGCAGCGCGCTCGCGCTGGAGCATCTCGTGTCGTTGCAGTACGACGACGCGCGTCAGGGCGAGGTGCGTGACGCGTTGCGCACGGCGTTCGCGGCGCGCGACCGGGACGAGTGGGTGCGCGAGCTGGGCCCGCGCGACGCGTGCGTCGCACCGGTGTTGTCGATCGCGGAGGTTGCGCGCAATGAGCACTTCCGTGCGCGCGGCGCGTTCGGTGAAGTGGAGCACGAAGGGCGGGGGTATGAGCAAGTCGCGCCCGCGATAGCGGGCGCGACGCGCGGCGCCGAGCCGGTGCGCGCGGTCACCTTCGACGCGACGGATACGCGTGCGCTGCTGTCCGAGGCGGGGCTGAGCGACGCCGACGTTTCGTCGTTGATCGATGAAGGAATCGCCGAATGACGCCGACCGAACAGGAGATTCGCGCGTGGATCGGCCGCGAGGAAACCGATCCTCCCGGCGACATCGAGTGCGAGCGCGGCTACGTGCTCGCCTGGCTCGAAGCCACCGAGAACGCGAATCCTCTGTATTGGGACGAGCAGGTCGCGAGCGAGCTGACCGGAGGATGGATCGCTCCACCGTCGATGCTGTCGGTGTGGATGCGCCCGCTGCAGTTCGTCCCCGGCCGCGCCGCGCCGCGCATGCCGCTGTCGTTGCACTTCGCGCTCAAGAAAGCGCTCGGCCTGCCGGAGGGAATCGTCAAGGCGAACGAGATCGAGTTCGGCACGCCCGTGCGCCCGGGCGATCGCATCACGACCACGCAACGGGTGCGCGACATCGGCGAGCTGAAGACGACGCGGCTGGGCACCGGGCGCGAGTGGACGATCGACGTGACCTACCGCAACCAGAACGGCGACGTCGCCGGCGTGGAGACGTACGTGATGTTCGGCTACCGGAGAGACGCGTGAAGCCGGGCGACAAGCTCCCCATGCTGGAGAAGCGCGTCACTGCACGCATGGTGATCATGGGCGCCGCGTCGAGCCGGGATTGGCAGCCGCAACATCACGATCATCATTGGGCGACGCAGCGCGCAGGAACGCGTGACATTTTCTTGAACACGCCGAACCAAGCGGGGTGGATCGAACGCTACCTCACCGATTGGAGCGGTCCGAAAGGACGCCTCGGGCGCCTGAAGTTTCGCATGCGCCGGTCGATCTGCGACGGCGACACCGTCGTGTTCGAAGGCGTCGTGACCGGCGTCAAGAGCGACGATCGCGGCTGCACGTGGGCCGACGTCGACGTGACGCTGCGCGTGGGCGACGAGGCCGCGACGGAATGCAGCGCGCGCATCGCGGTGCCGGGCGCGGATGGCGACAACCCGTGGCGGCGCGCCGGCGACGACTGGAATCCCTGAGACCAAGGAGCACGCGTGGACCTGACGTGGAGCGACGAACAGCAACTGCTCGCGCGCACCGTGCGCGAGGTGTGCGCGAAGTACTCCACACCGGAGATCGTACGTGCGCTCGAAGACGACCCGCTCGGGTATCGCGAGGATTTGTGGAAGGAGCTCGCAGCGCTCGGCCTCCTCGGCTTGACGATCCCCCAGGAGCACGGTGGTGCGGGCGCCTCGATGCTCGAGCACGCGATCGTGTGCGAAGAGATGGGTCGCGCCCTCGTTGCTTCGCCGTATCCGACCACCGCGGTGCTCGCCGCCGCTGCGATAGCTCACGGCGGCACTCCGTCGCAGCAGGCGGCGCTCCTTCCCGGCATTGCCTCCGGCTCCGAGATCGTCACGTGTGCGTGGTTCGAGCAGGACCGCGCCTCGACCGTCGGAACTACGTTCGAGAACGGCCGCGTCACCGGCTCCAAGATCCTGGTGCCCTTCGCGTCGTCGGCGACGCGCGTGCTCGTCGTGGCGCGCTCCCCGGACGACGACGGCGCCGGACTTTTCCTTGTCGATCCCGCAGACGCGGTCGTGTTGCAGCAACGCACGATGGCCTCCGACGCGGCGTACGCGGTCACCTTCGACCGCGCGCCGGCCGAGCGGGTCGGTGACTGGGCTGCGTTCCGGCGAGCGCTCGACGAGATGCTCGTCGCGCTCGCCGCGTACGCGGTCGGCGGCGCGTCGCGCGCGCACGAGATGGCGGTGGAGTACGCGAAGGAGCGCGAGCAGTTCGGGCGGAAGATCGGGTCGTTCCAGGGCATCGCGCATCCGCTCGCCGATACCGCGACCGACATCGAAGGAGCGCGCGTGCTCACGTGGCAAGCCGCGTGGGCGCACGCCACCGGCAAGCGCGACGGCGCGACGCTCTCGGCGATGGCGAAGCTGTATGCATGCGACGTGTTCAAGCGCACCACGAAGGTGGGGCAGCAAACGTTCGGCGGGATCGGTTTCATCCGCGACGTGGACATGCAGCTGTACTTCCGCCGCGCAAAGCAGATGGAGCTGTTGTGGCTCGGCCCACGCGAGCTGGAGGAGCGCATCGCCGCGGCGGAGCTGGACGCGCCGACGCCGTTCGTCAGGATCGACGCCGACTAGTCGAACCAGTGCCCGCCGTTCACGTCGAGCGCTTGGCCGGTGATGCCGCGCGCGAGGTCCGACGACAGGAACAGGATCGCGTCGGCGATCTCCGCGGAGTCGGGAAGGCGCCTGAGCGCGGTCTCCGCCGCAACCTCGTCGTACACGACCTGCGGCTCGACGCCGCGCTCGCGCGCGAGCTTCTTGAAATACCACTTCAGCGACGGTCCCCACACGTAGCCGGGAACGACGGCGTTCACGCGCACGCCGTCGGGGCCCGCCTCTTGCGCGAGCGTCACCACGAGCGAGAGCAGCGCAGCCTTCGTCGCCGAGTACGCGCCGAGCCCAGGCTGGTGGCGCCGCGCGCTCATCGACGAGACGAACACGATCGCGCCGCTGCGGTGTTGCCGCATGTGTGGCAACACGGCTTGCGTCATGTTGACCGAGCCGATGACGTTCACCTCGTACGAGGTGCGCCACGACTCGGTCGCGCTCGATTCGACGGCTTCGAACGGCGGTTGCACGAACGCGTTGTTGACGAGCACGTCGACGCGTCCGAACGCGTCCATCGCCTGTCGCGCGAGGTCCGCGCACGCGTCGGCGGCCGTGACGTCCGTCGGGACGAACAGCGCCTTGGCACCCGTCTCGTCGACTTCGCGCGCGACGTCGCGGAGCCGCTCCTCCGACCGCGCGCCGAGCACGACGTGCGCGCCGGCGCGCGCGAACGCGAGCGCGGTCTCCTTGCCGATGCCGGGACCGACGCCGGAGACGATCGCAACGCGCCCGTCGAGCAGCATCAGGGGCGCGCGTTCGGTGGTTGCGCGGATCCGTTCAGCGCGGCGTAGAAATACGCGGAGCGCGCGGTGCGTGACGCGAAGCGCCAGCCCTCGGCGGTGCGGCGCAGCTCGTCCTCGTACTCGCCGCCGGACAGGATGATCGTGAGGCCGCCGTTGCCGTCGGGCAGGCCGAGCGGGCTCGACACGTACGCACTCACGTGCGCCGCGTCGCCGTCGATCGTGACGCGGCGGTTGACCACCATGTGCTGGCACATGGCGAACGGCGCCAGCGCTTTCGACAGCCACGCGATCGCGTCGTCGATCGAGCCGCGCACGCCGCCCTCGTGGGTGTAGTCGAGCACCGCGCCGGGCGCGAACAGCGTGCGCAGCAACGCCCAGTTCTTGGTGTCGATCGCGTGCGCGTAGGTGTCGAGCAGCTCGTCGATCGCGATGCGATCTGCGACTTGATCGGGGCGCGGGACGGCGAGCATGCGCGCAGCCTAACCGCTGAGCTGACGCACCGTCAGATTCGGCTCCGGATGGCGTAGAATCCGGCGCAATGGGCATCTCCCATACGATCGCCGACGGCATCGCCGAGGTCGTCATCGACGTCCCTCCGGTGAACGCGCTGAACGTCGCCGGGTGGTTCGAGCTCGCGCGCGTCCTGCGAGCGCTCGGCGAGGACGAGCGCGTGCGCGTGGTGGTGTTGCGCGCCGACGGTCGCGGCTTTTGCGCCGGCGTCGACATCAAGGAGCTTCAGAACGACCCCGATCGCAGCGCGATCATCGGCGTGAACCGTGGGTGTCATGCGGCGTTCAAGGCCGTGTACGAATGCGCGGTCCCTGTGATCGCCGCCGTGCATGGCTTCTGCCTCGGCGGTGGCATCGGCCTCGCCGGCAACGCCGACGTGATCGTCGCCTCGCGCGACGCCACGTTCGGGCTGCCGGAGGTGGATCGGGGAGCGCTCGGAGCGGCCACGCACCTCGCGCGTCTGGTACCCCAGCACAAGATGCGCGCGATGGTGTACACGGCCGCGACGGCGACCGCCGAGGAGTTGCATGCGTACGGCTCCGTGCTCGAGGTCGTCGAGGAGCGCGAGCAGTTGCGTGACGCGGCTTTGAAAGTGGCAACCGAGATCGCGAGCAGGCACACGACGATCATCCGGCGGGCGAAGGAATCGCTGAACGGCATCGATCCCGTCGACGTGAATCGCAGCTATCGCTTCGAGCAGGGGTTCACGTTCGAGCTCAACCTCGGCGGCGTCGCCGACGACGTGCGGAACACCTTTGGCGCTTCCGGCGACTGAGCTACCGAGCGGCATGCCCGACAAGCGCATGACCGAGGACGAGGTCGTCGCGCAGCTGTCCGACGGCATGACCATTGGCATCGGCGGATGGGGCTCGCGCCGCAAGCCGATGTCGCTCGTGCGCGCGATCCTCCGTTCGTCGCTGCGCGACCTGACGCTCGTGTCGTACGGCGGTCCGGACGTCGGGCTGCTGTGCCGGGCGGGCAAGGTGCGCAAGGTCGTGTTCGGGTTCGTGTCGCTCGACTCGATCCCGCTGGAGCCGAACTTCCGCCGCGCGCGCGAAGCCGGCGAGATCGAGGTCATGGAGCTCGACGAAGGAATGCTGCGCGCCGGCTTGTATGCAGCCGCAGGCCGGCTGCCGTTCATGCCGATCCGTGCCGGGCTCGGCTCCGACGTGCTCCGCATGAACCCTTCGCTGAAGACGGTGCGTTCGCCGTACGGTGACGAGGAGATGGTCGCGATGCCGTCGCTGCACCTCGACGCGGCGCTCGTGCACCTGAATCGCGCGGATGCACGCGGCAACGGGCAGTATCTGGGCCCGGATCTGTACTTCGACGACCTGTATCTGATGGCCGCCGGCAAACGGTTCCTGTCGTGCGAGCGCATCGTCGCAACGGAGGATCTCCTCCACGAAGGATCGGCGCACACGTTGCGCGTCAACCGTTCGATGACCGACGGCGTCGTTGAGGCGCCGGGCGGCGCGCACTTCACGTCGTGCGAGCCCGATTACCCGCGCGACGAAGCATTCCAGAAGGAGTACGCGAAAGCGGCGGCGGACGACGACGCGTGGGCGGCGTTCTCGCGCTCGTACCTGGAGCTTGCGAGCGAGGCCGAGTACCAAGCGAAGGTGCGGCGCTCGTGATCGCCGACGTGTGCGTCGCGGCGTGCGCCGACGCATGGCGTGGCGACGGAGAGGTCCTCGCGAGCGCGTTCGGCGCGGTGCCTTCGATCGCGGCGCGACTCGCGCGGCTCACGTTCGAGCCGGACCTCTTGCTGACCGACGGTGAGGCGATGTTGCTCGCGCCGTCGCCTCCAGGAGGGGCGCGCGTCGTCGAGGGCTACCTGCCGTTCGCGTCGGTGTTCGACCTGCTCGCGAACGGACGGCGTCACGTGATGATGATGCCGAGCCAGATCGATCGCTTCGGCAACATGAACATCTCATGCGTCGGCGATCACGAGAAGCCGTCGCGCATGTTGATCGGCGCGCGCGGCGGCCCCGGCAACACCGTGAACCACCCGACGAGCTATTGGGTTCCGAACCATTCTCCACGCGTGTTCGTCGAGGACGTCGACTTCGTGTCCGGCGTCGGGTACGACCGTGCGCGTGCGAGCGGGCCGGAGGCGAGCCGCTATCACGAGGTCCGGCGCGTGGTCACGAACCTGTGCGTGCTCGACTTCGAGACCGAGAACCGCTCGATGCGGTTGCGCTCGGTGCATCCCGGCGTCGACGTCGATCGCGTCGTCGAGGCAACCGGCTTCTCGCTCGTGATCCCGGAGAATCTTGCGGCGACGCGAGCGCCGGACGACGACGAACGCGCGCTCATCGCGGCGCTCGATCCGAACGGCACGCGCAACAAGGAGGTCGTCGCGTGACGCTGCACACGCCGTTGTGCGACCTGCTCGGCGTCGAGCTCCCGATCGTGCAGACGGGCATGGGATGGGTCTCGGGGCCGCGCCTGACCGCGGCGACGTCGGAGGCGGGCGGCTTCGGCATCCTCGGTGCGGCGACGATGGACCTCGACGAGCTGCAACGCGCGATCAAAGACGTGCGTGCGCGCACGGCCAAGCCGTTCGGCGTGAACATGCGCGCCGACCAACCGGACGTGGCGCGCCGCATCGACCTCCTCGCACGAGAAGGCGTTCGCGTCGCCAGCTTCGCGATGGCGCCGCGCGAGGACCTCATCAACAGATTGCGCGACGCGGGCGTGAAGGTCGTTCCGTCGATCGGCGCGAAGCGTCACGCGGAGAAAGTCGTCGGGATGGGCGTGGACGCCGTGCTGGTGCAAGGCGGAGAGGGCGGAGGGCACACCGGCCCGGTTCCGACCACGTTGTTGCTCCCTCAAGTCGTCGATGCCGTCGCCGGCCGGGTACCGGTGATCGCTGCGGGCGGCTTCTTCGACGGACGTGGTCTCGTCGC
>JBIOWR010000133.1:0-4463 GCA_044868775.1 Actinomycetota bacterium | reverse complement strand
TGCACGACACGTTCTGGGCACATCGACCCGATCTCGAGAACTACCTCCGCCACGTGCTCGCGCGACAGGAGCACCAGACGGCGGAGCGACTCAGCGAGATCCGCACGCCGACGCTGGTGATGATCGGCGACCGCGACACGCAGATCATGGGCACCGGTTCCCACGTCGAGCAGTCCGAGTACCTCATGGCGCACCTTCCGAACGCGACCTGTGGCGTCGTCGAGGGCGCGGCGCACGGGATGTTCTGGCAGCTACCCGAGCGCTGTGCGGAGATCCTTCTCGACTGGACGCGCACCCGCTAGGGATCTGAAACGCACGGGGTAGCGCAGCCAGCGCGTGAAGCGCGCGGTGCGCAGATCCCGCTCCGGGGTCGCGCTCTCGTCGGGTCGCACGCCGCGCTTCGCGACGGCCTGCAGCTCCAGCGCGACGAGGCCGAAGACGTGGTCGTCGTCGACACGGAAGTCGCCCGGGATCGGAAAGCCGCCGCCGACCGCACGGCCCGGGCACTGGTGCGGACCGCCACCGAAGGACAGTCCCCACCGCGCGACGGTCGGATCGAGCGTCCGGTCCGGATCGAAGCGCTCAGGGTCCGCACCGAAGAGGCGTGGGTCGCGGTTTGCGGTCACGACGTCGAGCACGACCAGCGCATCTTTCGGGATGCGTCGGCCGCCGATCTCGGTGTCCGCCTCGGCGCGGCGCTTGATCTGCGGCGTCGTCGGCCGGAGGCGCAGCGTCTCCTGCACGACGCGCTGCGCGAAGAGCGTGTCCTCGGCGATGCGATCGATGGTCCGCTCGTAGCCGTCCGTCGCGAAGACCAGGTCGAGCGCGTTCACCAGGGTCTGCGCGCTGGTGTGCGTCCCGCCCTGTAGGTACGTCGCGACTTCGCGAACGATGCGCGCGTCGTCCTCGAGCTCGATGTGCGGGTCCTCGCGGTGGAGCAGCAGGATCGTGAGGATGTCGTGCGGCAGCTCATCCTCCGTGATCTCGCCGCGCCGGACGCGCTCGATAAGCGCCGCGCGCGAGGCCCACGCGGGCCGGACGAAGTCGCGCTCGAACTCCGCGTAGGTCTCACGCACCAGCGCACGCACCGCGTCGGGATCCTTCGCGTCGAGGATCGCGCTCCCCTGCGAGAACGCGTCGACGTGGCGGACGAGCGTGCGCAGGCCGTCGAGATCCTTGGCGTCGTACTCGATGCCCGCGCGCCGCGCGGCGAGGACGACGCTCAGCATCTCGCCGATCGGGAAGAGGTCCACCCGCTCGCGATCGATGAGGACGTCGAGAAGCTCGTTCATCACGCGCGGGAAGAGCTCGCGCTCGTACAGGCGCAGGACGTCGGCGCGGAACTGCGTGTTCTCGGCCCGGCGTCGCGCCCGATGCACCGCGCCGTGCGAGATGCTCACGATCCCGCTGCGGATGTTCCCCTCTTCGTACGACCGTTTGTCGAAGCTGCGTGAGAGGTTCGGATCGAACAGCGCCGCCCGGATGTCGTCGTACCGGTCGAACTCGATCGTCGCGGTGTACTGCGTGAGCAGGCCGTTCTCGCTCACACGGCGTTCCCTTTCGGGTCGACGACGCGGAGCGCACCGCTCGGACACGAGCCGACCGCCTCCGCGAGGACGCCGAGATCGGCCGCGCCCGCGGCCGGCTGCGGCACCGAGACGCCGCGCGATTCGTCGATCTGGAACGCGTCGGGTGCGATCCGTACGCACTCAGCGGAGCCGATGCAGAGGTCGGGGTCGACCGTCACTCGCGCTCCGGTCATGAAGTCACTTGCGCGCTCACCGAGATCGATTCTGCACCGAGGTTGCGCCACGCGGCACGCACCGCGAGCAGGCCGATCGGCACCAGCACCGTTGCGGCGAGGCACGCGATCGGGACGCCGAAGGACGCGGCGAGCGCCCCCGCCGCGAGGGCGGTGAAGGGCCGGTTGCCGAGCAGCGCGATCTGATGGAATGACATGAGCCGCCCGCGGATGCGGTCAGGGACCTCGGCCTGGAGCGCGGCGGTGACGACGGGGAGGCACAGCGCGAAACCCATGCCGATCGCGATGATCCCTACAGCCGCGACGGCCATCTCGGTCGCGGCGGCGGCGACGAGCAGACCGCATCCCTCGAGCACGAGCCCGAACGACGCGATCTGACGCGCGACGTCGCGCCGCCGCAGCGCTGTGAGCATGACGATGCCGGCGACGTACCCGACGCTCTGCGCCGCGATGACGAGGCCGGCGTCGCTGCTTGGACCATGCAGCCGTTCGGTCACCAGTACCGGCGCCGTCGTGCGGATGACCTCGGTCACCGCGCTCGTCATCACGACCGCGAGCAGCGCGAACGCGATCCAGGGCTGCGAGCGCACGTAGCCGGGGATGCTCTGCCCTCGGGAGGCGATGTCCGCCGACTGAGCGGATGCGCCGAGCTCGTGGCGGTACAGGTAGAGCATCGCGGCGATCGGTGCGAGGTACGTCGCGGCGTTGATCGCGAACGCCCAGGCGTAGCCCGCCGTCGACAGCACGACCGTAGCGAGCACCGGCCCGACGAGCTGCCCGGTCATGAACTGGAGCGTGTTGAGCCCCACCGCCTGCGTGAGGTCCTCGCGCCGCACGAGCGCCGGCAACATCGCTGTCAGGGCGGGCTTCGCGATCGCCCACGAGGTCTGGAGCGCGAACGCGGTGGCGATGACGTGCACCTCGGTCGCGGCCCCGGCGAAGGTCAGCACGGCGAGGCCGAGACCGAGGATCCCCGACACGACCTGCGTGACGATGACGATCGCGCGGCGGTCGCGTCGATCCGAGATGACGCCGCCCGCGATCGAGAAGAGCACGATGGGCAAGAAGGTCGCGAAGTTGAGGACCCCCACCGCGAAGGCGGAGCCGGTGCGGTCGTACACGAACACTGATCCCGCGACAGCCTGCAGCCACGTTCCGACGTTCGAGAGGAAGCCGCCGGTCCAGTACACCGCGAACGGACCCTGGCCGAAGAGACCGAGACGCCGGCGCGTCGCAGCGGCGAGGCCGTCGAGACTCACTGTGTCAATCTACCCAACGATCGACGTAACGAGGGAGAGACAGATGCGACTCGAAGGCAAGACGGTGGTGGTGAGCGGCGCGGCGCATGGGATCGGGCGCGCGTACAGCGAGAGGCTCGCGGCGGACGGCGCGAACGTCGCGCTCCTCGACATCGACGGCGCGCGCAACGAGGAGGTCGCCGCGGGCATCCGCGCGAAGAAGGGCAAGGCCATCGCGATCGCGACCGACGTCCGCGACTTCGCCGCATTCGAGCGCGCCGCGGCGCGGACCGCGAAGGAGTTCGGCGGGATCACCGGCCTCGTGAACAACGCCGGCATGCTGAACGTCGTCCCGATCACCCGGTGCAACTTCGAGGACATCCCGGACGCCGAGTGGGACCAGGCGTTCACGCTGAACACCAAGGCGGCCTGGTACGGGTGCAAGTCGGTCCTGCCCTATCTGCGCAAGGCGGGTGGGGGCAGCATCGTGAACATCGCGTCGAGCACGGTCTTCCGCGGCGTGCCGACGCGCGCGCACTACGTCGCCTCGAAGAGCGCGCTCATCGGCTTCAGCCGCACGCTCGCGCGCGAGCTGGGCGCCTCCTGGATCCGCGTGAACGTCGTGTGCCCGGGAAGCACGCTCAGCGAGGAGCAGCCGAGCGAAGAGACCGTCGCGATGCGCGAGGCGCCGGTGAAGGTGCGCTGCCTTCAGCGAGTCGAGAAGCCTGCCGACCTTGTCGGAACGATCGCGTTCCTCATGTCCGACGACAGCGCGTTCATCACGGGCCAGACGCTGCTCGTGGACGGCGGTAGCGCCTTCAACTAAGGGCGCTGGTCGGGTCCACCAGGCGCATCGTCGCGGTCCATGCCTATCAACGCTGACTGGTGGGGAGTCGCCCGGTCATCGAAGTTCGAGTTGGGGAAACGCGCCACCGGGTAGGAGGACCTACGAAGATCGGATCGTCGTCGTTCGCGCCTCATCAGAGGCCGCGCGTCGCCAAGCAGAACGACTCACGCATGCCGGCGAAGAGAGTCACCGGAACTTCAAGCGCCGCCCACTTTGCGGTGTCCTGCTAGAGGCTGTACAACGTGACACCAGTCGAAGACACACGATCGATTTAGGGGAGAGGTGGAAACCGTGCGCGAATTTCGTTCGAGGATGTTAATTGCCGCGCTCTTCGGAGTTGCAGTTTTCGGCACGTTTGCGACCGTCGCTCTCGGATCGGCGGGGTTCGGTTTCGCGCCAACGAATCTCGCCACCGGGAACTTGAACGACGACGTCAAGTGGAACAGCGACCGGGTCAAGTTCCAAACGAAAGATCCGACCGACGTCCGCGTCCAGAGGATCGACATCGCGCCGGGCGGCTACAGCGGGTGGCATCACCACCCAGGCATCGTGATCGTGGTTGTGGAATCAGGCCAGGTGACCTTCACGAACTCAGACTGCAGCTCGACGACATACG
>JBIOWR010000132.1:0-3820 GCA_044868775.1 Actinomycetota bacterium | reverse complement strand
GAATCGATCCGAACGGCTCGCCTGCATCGGCGTCCGGCCGCTTGCGATCGCGGCGGACGAACGCGCGCTCCGCGGCGATTCCGGCCGCGACGGCGGCGACGCCGGCGCCGAGCATGAGGAGCTTCGTTCGACGCTCAGCCATTCGTGTACATGCGCAGCAGGCGCGAAGAGAGCCTCGTCGTCACCTCGTAATTGATCGTGCCGGTCGCGTCCGCGACATCGTCTGCGGAGATGCGCTCGCTTCCCTGCGCCCCGATGAGCACGACCTCGTCCCCGACCTCGCACGGCGTGTCGCCTGCGTCGATCATGAACGAGTCCATGCAGATCGTTCCGACGATCGGATGCTTGCGGCCGCCGACGAGCGCGCCGGTCGTGCCGGTCGCGATGCGCGGCCACCCGTCGGCGTAGCCGAGCGGCAACGACACGATCGTCGAGTCCCGCGGCAGCTCGTAGCGCAAGCCGTACGAGACGCCTTCTCCCTTGGACACGCGCTTGACCATCGCGGCGCGCGCTTTCAGCTCCAGCGCAGGCCGGTACGGCATCGCATCGCGCAGCGACGGCCCGGGCGCGAGCCCGTACGTCGCGATGCCCACGCGCACGAGATCGAAGTGTGCGTCCGGGCGCGTGAGAGCGGCGGCGGAGTTGCCGATGTGCGTGAGCTCCGGCTCGACGCCCCGCCGCGCCAGCGTTTCGCGCGCGTCGTGGAACCGTTGCAGTTGCGTGTCGATGAACGCATGGCCGGGCTGATCGGCAAACGCGAAGTGCGAGAACACTCCTTGTACCTGGAGGTGGCTCGCTTTCGCGAGCGCGGTGATCACTTCGTCGATACGCGAGACTGGGATGCCGAGGCGGTTCAACCCGGTGTCGACCTTGACGTGCACCGGCACGGTACGGCGCGCGCGCTCGGCCGCCTCGTCGAGCGCAGCGATGCCGCGTTCGGTGAACACGCTGGGAGTGAGATCGAACGTCACGGCGTCGTCCACGTGCTCGGGATGCGGTTCGTGGAGGAGCAGGATCGGCGCGTCGATGCCGGCTTCGCGCAAGCGGCGACCCTCGGCGACGAGGATGACGCCGAGCCATTCCGCGCCGGCGTCGAGCGCGGCTCTCGCAACCTCGACATCGCCGTGCCCGTACGCGTTGGCCTTCACGACCGCGAGGTAGCGCGTGCGTTGGGACAGACGGGAACGAACGGTCGTGACGTTGTGGCGGATCGCGGCGAGGTCGACCTCGATCCATGCGGGGCGGTTCATCGCAGCGATCCCATCACCGTTGCGATTCCATCGAGGAGGTCGGAGGCGGACGGCACGCGCGGCGCGAGGAGATCCGCCGCGGTGCCGTGGATGAACGACCCGGCGGCAGCGGCCCCGAACCCATCCAGCCCTCGCGCGAGCAACGCCGCGGTGAGCCCGGTCAGCACGTCGCCTGTTCCCGCGCTCGCGAGGTTCGCACCGCCGGTCGCGTTGACGGCGAGGCGGCCGTCGGGCGCGGCGATGACTGTTCCGTACCCCTTGAGCAACACGATGCATCGTGTATCGGCGGCGAGGGCGCGCGCACCCTCGAGCCTGTTTGCCGGCAGCGCTCCGGCAAGGCGCGCGAACTCGCCGGCGTGCGGCGTCAGGACCGCGCGATGCGAGCGCGCACCCAGGTCGGCTAGGCGGCCTTCGAATGCGTTGAGGCCGTCCGCGTCGAGCACGACCGGAACCTCGGTCTCTGCGAACAGCCGCCGCACGGCTTCCGCGGTCGCGTGATGGCGCGACAAGCCGGGACCGATCGCGAGCGCGCTCACCTTCTGCATGCGCTCTCGGATCGCGTCGATGCCTTTCTCGTCGAACACGCCTTCCGGTCCGTCCTCGAGCGGGATCGTGACGATCTCGGGAACGTGAGCCAGCGCGATCGCGCACACCGACGCCGGCGCCGCCAGCATCACGAGCCCGGCACCGCCGCGCACCGCACCACCACAGACGAGCGCGGCCGCGCCGGGCATCGCGCGCGACCCGGCCACCACCATCGCAACGCCCGAGCGGTACTTGTTCGCGTCCGTGTTGCGCTCCGGCAGCAGCATGCGCACGTCGGCTTCCTCCAGCGCGACAGCCGTGCCGGAGCGAAGGTCGCGCGGGATGCCGATGTCCGCGACCTCGATCAGCCCGGCAAGCCCTGCTCCACGCGAGAACAGCAGCCCGGGCTTGAAGCCGGTGAACGTGACGGTGTGCCACGCGCGCACCGCGTCGCCCGGCACGTCGCCGGTGTCCGCGTCGAGCCCGCTGGGAACGTCCACCGACAGCACCGGGCACGCCGACTGCGCAACCAGCCGCACCGCCTCGCCGATCGCTCCGTCGGGCGCGCGGGTGATTCCCACTCCCAGCAACGCGTCGATGACGAGATCCGCGTTCTCCAGCGACGGCGACGACCCAAGATCGACCACCCGCGCATCGAACGCGCGCAACGCACGCAACGCGGCGTCCTTGGGGTCGCCCGCCGCGAGCACCACCGTCACCAGCGCGCCGCGACGCGCGAGCACGCGCGCGGCGACGAGACCGTCTCCCGCGTTGTTGCCCTTGCCGCACACGACGACGACGCGCTTGCCGTACGTGCGACCCAGCATGGCGGCCGCGGATTGCGCGACCGCAGCGCCGGCCGCGCGCATCAAGGTGTCCACGGTGATCCCGCGCTGGGCTGCGGCGGCGTCTTGCCGCCGGACGTCGTCTGCGGTGAGTACCGGTATCACGGCTCGGGCGCCGTCACCGTCTCACTCGACGGTGACGCTCTTCGCGAGGTTACGGGGCTGGTCTACGTCGTTACCACGCATCTTCGCAACTTCGTACGCCAGCAGCTGCATCGGCACGGACGCGAGCACCGGCGCGAGCAGCTCGTTGGCCGTCTCGGGAACCTCGATGCACACGTCGGCGTGGCGGCTCGCGGACTCGTCTCCCTCGGTCACGACCGCGACCACGTACGCGCCGCGCGCCTTGACCTCCTGGATGTTCGAGATCACCTTCTCGTACACGTGGCACTTGTTGGCCACGACGACCACCGGCACGTCCTTCTCGATGAGCGCGATGGCGCCGTGCTTCAGCTCCCCCGCCGCGTAGCCCTCCGCGTGCAAGTACGAGATCTCCTTGAGCTTCAGCGCGCCTTCCAGAGCAACGGGATACCCGACATGGCGTCCGATGAACAGCACGTCGGGACGCTCGAAGATCGTGCGCGCCACGTCCTTTACTTGCTCGTGACACCCGAGCGCGCGTTCGAGCAGCCCGGGGAGCGTACGCATCTCCGCGACGATGTCGGCGCACTCGCGCGGGTACAGCGATCCGCGCACTTGCGCGAGCCACATCGCGAGCATCTCCAGCGCAACGATCTGCGTCGTGAACGTCTTCGTCGCAGCGACGCCGATCTCGGGACCGGCGTGCGTGTACAGCACACCGTCGGAGTCGCGCGGGATCGAAGAGCCGACCGTGTTCGACACGCTGAGGATCTTCGCGTGCTGCTCTCGCCCGTGACGCACCGCTTCCAGCGTGTCGATGGTCTCACCGGACTGCGACACGCCGACGACGAGCGTGGAGCGGTCGAGCACGGGGTCGCGGTAGCGGAACTCGCTCGCGATCTCGATCTCCACCGGGATGCGCGTCCAGTGCTCGATCGCATACTTCGCAACGAGACCGGCATGGAACGCGGTGCCGCACGCGACCACGAATACCTTGTCGATGTTTCGCACGTCGCCGTCGCTCAAGCGCAGCTCGTCCATGATGATGCGGCCGTCCGACTTCGTGCGCCCGCGCAGCGTGTCGGCGATGGCTTGCGGCTGCTCGTAGATCTCCTTGAG
>JBIOWR010000131.1:0-8913 GCA_044868775.1 Actinomycetota bacterium | reverse complement strand
GGCTCTGGCCCGATTCGTCGTTGCGGGAGCTAAATGGGAGCAGGGCCGGGGGAGACCGCCCTGTGCGGGGTGAGGAGTGTGCCGTGGCGACGATTGCCGAGCGCGTGACGATGTCGTGTGTCACCGTCGACGTCGTCGACGTGCTGACGAACGATCCGGCCCAATGGATCGAGCCGTTCTTCAAGATCGCTGCATTCGAAGGCATGCGCGCGGGGAACGAGCTGCGGCTCTCGATGGGGATGGAGCAAGCACTGCTCGAGGACCACCTCGTGCTGATCGACTTCGACGAGCCCGAGCAGATCTTGGGCGGAGCGATCATCGTTCCGTTTCGCTGGCGAGCGGTCGGCATCCCGGCGTTGTTCACCACGTTCTCCGGGAAGTTCGTCGTGTGGTCCACGACCGCCGGTGAGACGACGCTTGCGGTCGAGGGCGTCACCGACGGAGAGCCGGAGGGCGACGAAGCAACCTCCGCTGTCACGCAGCGCGCTGCGTCCGCGGCGCTGCGCAGCCTCGTGCGTAACTTGCGCACGGCGATCGAAGAAGCATTCGGCGACGCGCAGTCGCAGCCCGCGTGAGCGGCTTGCTTCGCAGGCGTTCATAGGTCGTTCGCCCCACCCGAGGCTGAGTCATGTGCTTCGCCACAAGTTGAGTCAAACGCGCCTTTCGGCGCGCGCCGAAAGGCGGCGTAATGAGGGCGCGCAGAGAGCAGTGCCCCCGCAAAGGCGCAACACAACTGAATAGACACGGGGAGCAAGAAGAAAGCTTGGTGCCTGCGGGGGAGGGGACCACGAGGTCCCCAGGGACGTGGCCCTCTACGAGGGCCACGAACTTTTTGGAAGCAAGCGGTGCAAGCAAGGGAGAGCGAGATGGAGAGCGAGATGGCGGCGACTGGCAAGCGGGCGCTGTGGGGTCGCGTCGGATACGTCGGCGAAGCGTTCGCCGCGGTGGACGGAACCTACATAGGCGTGCGCGTCGCGCCGCTCAACTTCATGACGCAGCAAGACTGCGGCGACGTTGCGCTCAGCGCCACGCACCCGGCGAAGTTCGGCAACCTCGCACCGCTCATCATGGCCGCATTGTGGGAGGCCGCATTCGTCCGCGAGGCGAGGGTCCCGCTCTCGACGTGGAGCAACTGACATGACCAGCCTCGTGCTGTTCGTCGCGCAGATGTTCGCGCGGCACCGCGTCCACAAGAGTTAGTTGCTGCAAGCGGCGCCCATGGGCGGGGCGCCGCTTGCGCACTACACATCAAAGAAGCCGCCTCGTGATGGAGGCGGCTTCTTTCGTGTTCTACCCGGCTAGACCTTGGTCATCGCTCCGGATTGGTAACAGGGGTAACGACCGACGGCCGTGCTGACGGACCCGCCCGCCGGACACCCGTCGAACCGGTCGATGTACTTCACTTGATTGTTCGTCGTGATCGCAACGAACAATCCCCGAGCTGCCGTCGGCTCCAGCACCGCGGACAGGTTCCAGTGCCCGCCGGCGTTGCTCAAGAACTCGATCACACCGCCGCCGGCATTGCTCCCGATCACCGTCGCGCCGCCGCCCGCGAAGGTCGTGCCCGTCGGCTTCCACACGACGTACTCGAACTTCTTCGCGTCGAGGTCGGCGAGCAGCACGTAGACCTGCCAGACGGAGCCGTAGGCGGACTGCGTGGTCGAGATGATCTTCCGGTACTTGAGCGGCCACGCCGTGTTCCGGTGGAGGAACTGCGTGCGCGCGATGCCGGTACCGCGGTAGATGTCGTAGGCGGGAACGCTCGAGTCCGCGCACGGCGCCGCGGCGCCCGCTGCCGTCCCGTCGTCGCATCGACCGTCGGACCGATGCAGGTCCTTGTAGATCGCGACGAGGTTGGCCGAGAACGTGGCGTTCGCCGGTATCGGCGTTCCTGTGTCGCTCAACAAGCCGGCCCAGTTGAGGTCGAACGCACACGACGACGCGGTGCCGTCGACTCCGCACGGGTTGGGGTCGGCGACGCCGGGGTTGTCCTTGTCGGTGATCAGGTAGAAGGTCTTCTTCGACGATGCCACGTAGTCCGCGGAGAGCGTCAGGACGTATCCCTTGATGGCGTCGCCACCCTTGGGCGCCGGACGGTTCCACCGAAACGTCGTGGGTCCGGTGCTCGTGTCGAGCGCCCACAACGACGGCGCGGTGAGCGCTGGGCCCGGGTGGTGCCCGACCGGATAGTTCGTGATGTTGAGCGTCGTCGTCTTCGTCGCGGGCGACGGGGTCACGGACGACGAGCAGAAGCCCGCCTCACCCAGGCCGCACGGCGTGTACGTACCGATGAACGGGTACGTTCCGGTCGCGTCGGGGTTCCAGGCGTACTGGATCTTCGCGAACGCTCCGCCGGCGTCGCGGTTGAAGTTCCCGTCGGTGTTCGCGTAGAGACCGAGGCCGGACCACGTGATCGAGGTCTTCTCCGTTTGGTAGTACGTGTTGTCGAAGATCGAACGCGTGCCCGGCGCGGCGCCGGTCACCGCCGAGTAGTCCCAGCTGAGGGTCCCGCTTCCATCGGCGTTGCGCTGCAGGAAGGCATCGAAGACGATCAATCGGTTCGCGGCGGGGATGAGCGAACTCTTCGTTTCGACGTAACCACAGAGGGTTGCCGTCTCCGTCGCGGGTGCGTAGCTGTGGTGGTAGAGAAAGCCGCGGTACGTGATCGGCCCCGAGCGACTGCGGATGTCGTCGTTCGTGAGCGTCAGCGTGGTATAGCCGACGATCTCGGCGTTGTCGCCTGCGTCCAACGGTGTCGAGGGTACCAACGCGTCGCAGTTCGCGGACGTCGATGGATCGGGTGACGCCGAGGCCACGTGCCAACCTGACGGAATCTTGACGGAGTAACTCTTGATCGTCATCTCCTTGTCGTTCTGCTTGACGTCGAACGACAGCGTGGACGGGAAGCCGTAGTACGGATAGATCGTGCTTACCGTTTGAACCGGGTTCAGTGGAGCATCTGCGTGCGCGTTCCCCAGCGAAAGGAGGAACGCGGCGAGAATGGCCATCGCGGCCGTTCGCTTGGTTCGCCTCGTCATCGTTCTCATCCCCTCGCGATTAGAGCGGAGCACGGGTAAAGGATCCGGACTTCGGCGCGGATGCGTTGCCGAGCGCGTCGTACGCAACCGCGGTCCAATCGTAGGATTCGCCGACCACGTAGTCGCTGACGACGAGCGACGCAGCCCAGTACCCGAGGCTTCCTCGGCGGATGCCGATCGCGCTCATCGTCTTGACAACCGCTCCCGACGAGTCCTTGACCGTGACGATGACGTCCTTGATCTCGGAGATCTTGCCGGCTGCGTCGGGCGTGTTGTCCTCGGCCGCGCCGGCAAGCGTCATGCGCCCCGTGCATCCGGCATGGCTCTCGTCGTCGTCGTAGTAGAACTCGTCCCAGCCGCCGACCCAGCCGTCGCGGAAGGGTTGCGGCATCAAGCCTCCGAGGCCGACCAGCAGGCACGGGTCGAAATCGCAGTAACCCGTTCCGCAGGCGAAGTCGGGCGTGCCGGTCTCGCTGTTGATCACCGGCCCCGTGGTGTCGCCGGTCGTTGCCGACTTCTTCGTGACGAGGAACGGCGCGGAGTTGGCCGATTTGCCGTCGGCGTTCTCGGCATACGCCACGAACGTGAGCACCGAGTCGGTGCCGTCGTGCGTGCCGAGCACGGTGACGTTGGTGTTGAGCTTGTAGTCCCCGGCGAGCTTGCCCGCCCAGGGATCGTCACGCTCCTCGGAGTAACCCGAGATGGTGACGCTCTTTGCAAAGGCGTCGGTGATCGTGACCGTCACCTTGACGCCCGGATCTGTGTGTCCCTTGATCGCGTAACACGGTGCGATCGTGAGACAGCCTCCCGAGTCATACGGCGTCAAAGTGGCCGGCGTGACGCTTATGGTCGGGACGGTTGGGACCGCCGCTTCGGCGTGGGTGAACACGCCGAGGGTGCAGGCAAATCCCAGCAGCACGGCGAGTCGCCGGGAGCCTCTTCTGGAGTTCCTCATCGCCCTCTCCCCCCTGGTGTGAGGTGGCGGCTTCGGCGCCCTAACTGCCCACAGTGGGACAAAAGGGGCGAGCCGTAAGGAGGGGTTTCGACGAACGGACAACGTTCCCCTGCCTTGCGGCTTTTCCGATTTTGGGTAGTTCTCGCGTCGCGCGCGGCGAGTTTCGGAAGGTGAAGGTTTGTCCCTATACGGACGGCGCGCGGTGGCTACGCGCCGCGGCGCGTGAGGTAGTCGCGCACCGCGAAATCGCTCAAGTCGTCGCCGCGTACGGCGAACACGCGCCCGCTGATCACACGCGCCAGCCGGTCGACGAAGCTGAACAGCGCCGGCGAGTCCTCGAGCATGAAGATGTTCATCGTCACGCCGGCCTTGGCGAGGCGAAGCGCTTCCTTGTAGGTCTTCTCGAGCGTCTCGCGCAGCGGCGGCCAGTGGAACACGACCTCCTCGCCCACGAGGTGTGCGGTCGGCTCGCCGTCCGTCACCAAAAGGATCTGTTTGGTCGCGCGCGGGTGCTTGGCGAGCAAGCGGTTCGCGAGGTGGAACGCGTGCTGCATGTTGGTTCCGTACACGTGCTCCCATCCGGCTTGCACGAGGTCGTCGGGCTTCAGCACGCGCGCGTAGTCGCTGAACCCCACGATCGAGAGGTGATCCTCCGGGTACTTGCTCGCGATGAGCGCATGCAACGCCAGCGCCATGCGCTTCGCCGGGATCCAGTTGCCGCGCATCGGCATCGAGAAGCTCATGTCGAGCAACAACACGGTGGCCGCGCTCGTGCGCGCCTCCGCTTCGATCAACTCGAAGTCGTCGGGCGACAGGCGCACGCCCTCTTTCGATGGCCCTTGCCGCAACACGGCGTTGTGGATCGTGCGCTGCACGTCGATCTGGAACGGGTCGCCCCAGCGCCACTTGCGCGTCGACCCGGTCGGCTCTCCCGTTGCGCCGGCATCGTGCGCGTCGTGCGCGCCCGGCCGGTCGACGGTGAGACGCTCGAACACACGCGCGAGCGCGCGCTCCCCGACCTTGCGTATGCCGCGCGGCGTCAGCTCCATCTTTCCGCCGCGGCGCGCGAGGATGCCGGCTTGCTCCAGCGCGCGCTCCACACGTTTCAGTTGCTCGACGTCGCGCACCGCGTCCTCGCCGAGCGTGCGACGCAACCGGTCCACGTCGACGTCCTCCAAAGCAGCGCCGGGATGCTCGGCCTTCAGCGCCCGCTCCAGCTCGTCGTAGTCGCGCAAGCGTTCGATCGCCTCCAGTCCCTGCCGCAATCCGAGCGGCTCGTCGCCGTCCATCGGCGCCGGCACGTCCCACGGCATGTCCGGAAACAGGTCGCGCATCGAATCGGTGAGCTGCGACAGCTCGAACGCAAGATCGAGGTCCGACAAGATCGAGCTCGACAACCGCTCCAGCTCCGCACGCTGCTCGGGCGAGAGCGACGCCATCAAGCGCGACAGCGCAACCGATCGGCGCGCGAGCACTTCGATCAACTCTTCCAACGTGCGCGGGTTCTCTGGGAAGTAATCGCCGTAGCGGCGCATGAACTCGTCGAACTCGTCCTGGGACGGTCCGGTGCCCGCGCGTCTCTGCTCGAGCATGCGGTTGAGGTCGCCGAGCATCTCCTTCATTCGCGCGAGCTGTTCCGGGCTCAACGACTGCAGGCCGCGCACGAGCTGGTCGCCGTATCCGCTGAGGATCTCTTGGCGCAGCTTGTCGAGCAGCGCGCGAAACGCCGCGCGCGCATCGGGCGACGCGAAGTCGTAGTTCTTCAGCTCCGCAATCTGTCCCGCCGGCGTCGGCGGCAGCGATTTGAGATACGACTCTTGCATGCGCGCGTCGTCGTCGGTTCGCGCGGCGAGCGCGCTGCGCTCCATGTCGAGGATGCGGTCGAGCTCTTGCTGCATCTGTTCGAGCCAGCCGTCGAGACGCCCGCGCTCGCGCTCCTGCTGCCGCGCGCGCCGCAGCCGGTCGAGCAGCGATTGCATGCCGCCGAAGCGGCCGGGGATGCCGCGCCGCATCATGCGGCGGAACGCGCTTTCGAGGTCGTAGCCGCCGAGGATGTCTTCGGAGATCTCGTCGACGAGGCTCTCGACGGTCAGCTCGTCGCCGATCGGGGTTTGCGTGCCGTCCCAGCGGCCGTACCGGTAGGGGCGCACTTCACGACCCGCCGTACCTCGCGCCCGCTCCGGCGAAGTTCTTGTTGAGCTTCTTCGAAAGGTGCAGCCCTTCGAGCGCGAACTCCAGCGCCGACGCGGCGAGCGCCGGAGATTCCTCCTCGATCGACAACCGCTCCATCAGCTTGGCGAGCCCCGGAACCTCGCCGAGCTGGTGCAGCACGTCCGACGCCGGCACCAGGTCTCCCGTCATCACTTCGAGCCCGGTGTCGAATCGCGTGAGGAGCTTGGAGAAATCGAAGCCGCCGAGCCGCTTGCGGAACACCTCCAGCGTGGCCTGGCGAAGCATGCGGTCCATGATCTCGTGCTCGCGCCCCTCGTCGAACGACTCGAACTCGATGCGGCCGAGCGAGGACTGCAACACCGCGCCGAGGTCGCACACGCGCGGCACCGCCTCCGGCTCGCCGTTGCGGATCGCGCGCCGCAGCGCGCTCGCAGACACCGTCTCGAGGTTGCCGATCGAGAACCGAACGCTCACGCCCGATCGCTGATTCACGTTCGGAGAGTTGCGCACGAGACGCGTGAACGTCGCGAGCACTTCTTTGACGAACGGCGGCACGCGCGTCGGCACGGCGGGCGCCGGCGGCTTCGCCTCTTGGTCCATGATGCGGATCTCGTGCGTCGTGTTCTCCGGGTAGTGCGTGCGCACCTCGCTCCCGAAGCGGTCTTTGAGCGGCGTGATGATGCGGCCGCGGTTCGTGTAGTCCTCGGGATTCGCGCTGGCGACGAGCAGCAAGTCCAGCGGCAAGCGCACGTTGTATCCGCGCACTTGCACGTCGCGTTCTTCGAGGATGTTGAGGAGCGCGACCTGGATGCGCTCGGGCAAGTCGGGAAGCTCGTTGATGGAGAAGACGCCGCGATGCGTGCGCGGCACGAGGCCGTAGTGGATCGTCAGCTCGTCCGACAGGTAGCGCCCTTCGGCCACGCGGATCGGGTCGACGTCTCCGATCAGATCCGCGACCGACGTGTCCGGCGTCGCGAGCTTCTCCGCGTAGCGTCGATCGCGCGGCAGCCACTCCACCGGCACCTCATCGCCGCGCTCCGCCACCAGCGCGCGGCAGCGCGCGCAGATCGGACGCAGCGGCGAGTCGTTCACCTCGCACCCTGCGATCACCGGCGTCTGCTCGTCCAGCAGCGCGACGATCGAACGAATGAGTCGCGTCTTCGCCTGGCCGCGCTCGCCGAGCAAGATGAGATCGTGTCCGGCGAGGATCGCGCGCTCGAGCCCCGGCAGCACGGTGTCCTCGTATCCGACGATGCCGGGGAACAACGCGTCGCCCGAACGCACGCGCGCGATGAAGTTCTCGCGGATCTCTTCCTTCACCGTGCGATCGCGCCAGCCTGCGGCGCGAAGCGCGGCGAGCGTGGACGGACGGGCATCGGACATGGAGGACCATGGTATCCCCGCCGAGCGGGCCGGAGCGTTTCTGGGCGGAGGAGCCCAGCGCAAGAGATCAGCCGGCGACCGCCTCGCTCCAAGCAGGCTCCTCGCGAGGCGATGCGCCGGCAAAGGGCATGTCGCCGTACGCGATCGCGGCGACGTCGGCGGCGTCCGCTCCCGCCAGCTCCTTGGCGAGCGCGACGAGGCACGCGATGCGCAACCGCAGGCGCCGCGCATTGGCGCCCGCGAGCCGCATGCCCGCGCGGCGAAGGTCGCTTGCCAGGATGGAGACGAGCGGTGTGGCCGTGTCGCCCGTCCGCGGCGAGGTGAGCATCGCGAAGCTCGAGCGGTCGGCTGCGGCGGCGTCGGCGAGGATCGCGATGAGATCGCCGGGAGACACTCCCGCAACCATCGCCGCGGTCCACTGCGCGCGCGTCTCGCCGAGGCGCTCGCTCGCTTCGCGCACGCACGCCGCGAACAGCTCGTCCTTCCCACCCGGATAGCAGTCGTACAGCACCGCTTTGGATACCGCGGCGCGCCCCGCGACGTCGTTCATGCTCGTCGCGAGGAATCCGCGCTCGGCGAAGGCTTCCATGGCGGCACCAAGGACGAGGGGGCGCCGCCGTTCCGGTCCGAGGTACGCAGCGCGAGCGTTCGTCTTCGCCCGCATGCGAGCCTTTACAGGCATGCGAGCCGGACCTCCAGCGCCTCGTCCACGCCCTCGCGCGTGAGCGCTTCGGCGTCGCGGTCGAAGATCTCCATGAGCCACTCCATCGTTATGTCCTCCACGTTCGTACCTCCTCGGCTCGGGGAATCAGCCGTCTCCAACGGTAGGGGACGAAGATGACGCGGCGATTTCCAGGCGATTTCGCGCCGGTGAACTGTTTGTTTTCGCCGGGATGCCTTTGGACAAACGTTCAGGATTCGACGCGCTGCTTCAGCTTTGCGAGCGCGCGGCGCGCGTTGGGCCTCTTGATCGGGAGTAGGACCAGCCAGAACAGCGCCAGCTGGGCGCCGCCGAGCTCGCCGGTGATCTCACGCGTGACCTTCGTGCCGCCGCCGCTCGCGGGCGCGAGCGTGAAGCGATGCGACCAGGTGCCGGTGAGGTCCGACGCGGTGAAGGCAAAAAGACGTGGGGCGGCGCGCTCCGTCACGCGCAACGTCGCGGTGATCGTCTTGCCCTTCGATGTGGCGATGGAGCGGAACGCGTCCTCGCCGTCCGGCGTGATCTCGAGCGGGTCGGCGCTCCACTCGCCGTGGCGCGCGAGATCGGCGACGTGCTCGTACACGCGCTCAGGCGGAGCGGCGACATCGACGGATGCGCTGTAGCTGACGCGGCTCATCATTGTGCATGAGTGTAAACGCGGCGGG
>JBIOWR010000130.1:0-8958 GCA_044868775.1 Actinomycetota bacterium | reverse complement strand
CGCCGCGAGGTCGACACAACTGCGCCAGTAGATGTGGCCGAGCTTGTCCCAGCTCGTGTCGAGCAGAGGCGCGGATGCAAGCCACTCCTCGAGGTTCTGGCGCATGTTCGGCATCGGGTTCGCGATGGAGCCGTGGCCGTGCTTGGGACGAGGGGATGCGCCGGTCTGCGGCACGACGTCCAGGCAGGTTCGCCATTCGCCGTGCGGCTCGATCGTGACTGCGAACACGAAGCCGTCGTCGCGCACCGTTGCCGGCGACGACGACGTGATATGCGTCTCGCGCACGAAGTCCTCGCGCCGGTAGCCGAGCACGAGCGTGGTGTCGCGCACGTTGCGATACACCTCGCCCGTCTTCTTCAGCGCGTCCTTCACCTCGAAAAGGTCCGCGAAGTCGGAGTCGGCCTCCACGCGCAGGTTCACGTCGAGCGGTTCCGCGCCGTGGTTGAGCACGACGAGATCCTCGTGCACGGCGTCGCCGATCGTGCGCTGGCGGATGACCGACAACACCGGGTTTTTATAGATGGTCCCGGTGGGCGGATAGAGAAAGAACTGCGCGGAGAAGTAATCGACGTCGTCGGTGGAGAGCACGTCGAGCGCGCGGCCTTCGAGCGTCAGGATCCATCGCGAGAGGAAGCGCGTGTCCTTGTAGAACAAGCCGTGCGGCTGATCCGGTCCCGCGTCCACGTCGCCGCGGCGATTGCTGACCATGAACGTGCTGCCGTCGAGGATCTTGATGGTGTCCGTTGACATGCCCGCCCCTCCCGTTACAACCCGTACGCTTCCAGCAGCCGCAACCACACTTCGCTCATCGTCGGGAACGACGGCACCGCGTGCCACAGCCGGTCGAGCGTGACCTCTCCGACGATGGCGATCGTCGCGGCGTGCACGATCTCTTGCACGTCGGGGCCGGTGAACGTGGCACCGACCACGGTCCGCGTCGAACCGTCGATCACGAGGTGCGCGGTCCCGGCGATCCCGTTGCCGCGCGTGTACGTGCCGGCGACACCTTCGAGAGGAGTGGAGACTGTGCGCACGTCGATGCCCTTGTCGCGGGCGTCCGCTTCGGTGAGTCCGACCGCGGCGACTTGCGGATCGGTGAACGTCACGCGCGGGACCGCCGCGTGGTCGGCCACGTCGGTTACGTCCTTGCCGAGGATCACGTCACCGGCGAGCCGGCCTTGATACTTGCCCATGTGTGTGAGCAGCGCGAGCCCGGAGATATCGCCCACCGCGTACAGCCAGTCCTTTCCCGCGACGCGCAGCTTCTCGTCCACCGGCAGGTACTTGCCGCTCACGTCACCGAGCCCGATCGAATCGAGCGCGATGCGATCGGTGTTCGGCGTGCGCCCGACGGCGACGAGGATCTCGTCGGCGACGATCGAGCGCCCGTCGCCGAGCGTGCCCGTCACCGTCCCCGACGGGTCGCGTTGCACGCGCGTCATGCGCGCGCCGGTGATCACGATGATGCCCTCGCGCTCGAACGCGTCGCGCAATTGCTCGCTCGCGAACGGCTCTTCGCGGCCGAGCAGCCGCGGGCCGCCTTCGACCACGACGACCTCGGCGCTGCCCAGCCTGCGGAAGCACTGCGCCATCTCGACGCCGATGGCGCCGCCGCCGAGCACGAGCAGCCGGCGCGGGATCTCTTTGACCGACGTCGCGTCGCGGTTGTCCCACGCGCCGACGTCTCCGATGCCTTCGATCGGCGGGACGAACGGACGCGTGCCGCACGCGACGACCACCGCGCGCGTCGCGCTGAGCGTGCGTTCCGTGCCGTCCGGTCGGGTCACCGTGACGTTCTTCTCGCCCGCGAGACGCGCGCTGCCGCGCACGAGCGTGATGCCTTCGTCGTCCAGCCACTTCAGCGCGCCGGTGTCGTTCCACGAGCTGGTCATGTAGTCGCGTTGCGCGAGCGCCGCCGCGACGTCGATCGTGCCGGTGATGGCCTCGGCCGCACCGGGCGTGCGCCGTGCGGCGGCGAGCACGTCTCCCGGCCGGATCATCGTCTTGGAGGGGATGCAGCCGTAATAGGAGCATTCGCCCCCGACCAGCCGCTCCTCGACGATCGCGACGCGCAAGCCGCCGTCCGCGCAACGTCCCGCTGCATTCTCGCCGGGCGGTCCCGCTCCGATCACGATGACGTCGTACGCGTCGCTCACGAAGGCTCCTTCCGCACTCGACCGAGGACCGGCTCCCGAGCATAGTCCTGCCCCGAACGGGAAGCGTTACAACTACAGCGCGTAACGAATCCGCGTGATCGGGGACCAGACCCCGGGAGGTGCCACGCATGAGAGCCGTCACCGTCGTTCCCGGCGTTCCCAACAGCGCGCAGCTTCGCGAGATCCCTTCCCCGGACCTCGACGCGGTGCCCGGAGGACGCGGCGTCGAGGTGCGCATCCTGCGCGTCGGGCTCGACGGGACCGATCGCGAGATCAATGCAGGGGAGTACGGCGCGCCGCCGCCGGGCGAGGACTTCCTCGTGCTCGGCCACGAGAGCCTCGGCGTCGTCGAGCGCGCAGGCCCGAACGTCGACGAGCTGAAACCGGGCGACCTCGTCGTCGCGCGCGTGCGCCGCGCCGGCACGAGCATCTACGACCGCATCGGCATGCCCGACTTCACCACCGACGACGAGTACTGGGAGCACGGCATCAGCAAGGTGCACGGTTTCCTCACCGAACGCTACGTCGAGGAGCCGGAGTACCTCGTCAAGGTTCCCGAGTCGCTGCGCGACGTCGCCGTGATCCTGGAGCCGGCGAGCATCGTGGAGAAAGGCGTCGCGCAGGCGTACGAGATCCAGCGAAGGCTCAAGGTGTGGCAGCCCCGGCGCGCCGCGGTGCTCGGCGCCGGCACCATCGGATTGCTGGCCACGCTCGCGCTGCGCGTGCGCGGGCTCGACGTCGTCACGTTCGGGCTCGACGAAGCGCCGTACCTCAACAGCGATCTCGTGGAGGCGCTCGGCGCGCGATACGCGAGCACGAGAACGCGCACCGTACCGGAGCTCGCGGACGAGCACGGCACGTTCGACCTCATCTTCGAAGCCACCGGGTTCTCTCCGCTCGTGTTCGAGGCGATGTGCATCCTGCTCGGCAAGAACGGCGTGCTCGTGCTGAGCAGCGTGACCGGAGGATCGCGCCGCGTGGAGGTGCCGTCCGACGCGATCAACCTCGACTTCGTGCTCGGCAACAAGGTGATGGTGGGAACCGTCAACGCGAACCGCGACCACTTCGAGGCCGGCGTGCGCGACCTCGCGACCGCGCAGACCGAATATCCCGGCTGGCTCGACCGCTTGCTCACGCATCCGGTGCACGGGCTCGAATCGTGGCCCAAAGCGTTCGAGCTGCTCGGCGCGCCGGGCGTCATCAAGGTCTTCATCGAAGTGTCGCCGGACTGACGGCGCTTTCGACACGCTCGGGTAGCGTCGGGTAGAAAGTGCCGCCGACAGGCTGCGGGCAGAGCGCCCGTAGGCCACCGGCGGAGAGGAGACCCGGCGTGGCGCTCGTTGCCGCACTCAAGGCGGGCGATATCGCCGTGCTCGTGGTCGCAGCCTTCTTCGCGATCGTCTCCGCCGTTCTTGCCATCGTGCTCGCGAACCTGTTCCGCGTCGTGACGTCGCTCAAGGAGCTGGTGGACGGCATCAACGGTGAAACCGTCCCCCTAATCGGCGAGGTCTCGAACACCGTGCGCGGCGTCAACAAGGAGATCGACCGCGTGGACGGCGTCATGGCCGGCGTGCAAGGCATCGTCGGCAACGTGGAGACGATCACGCGCACGGTGCAAGCGACGGTGACGAGCCCGCTGGTGAAAGGTCTCGCGTTCTTCATGGGAGCGAAGCGCGCGGCGCGCAAGATGAAAGGGGACGACTAGGTGCGGCGCCTGTTCTGGGGCGTCGTCGGCATCGGCGTCGGCGCAGTTGTCGGCGTCGCCGTCGTGCGATGGGCCGCGAAGACGAAGCAGAAGTACTCCCCGCCGAACATCGCGCGCGAAGCAGGAGGCGTCGCGTCGGACTTCATGAGCCGTGTGCGCGATGCGATCGACGCCGGCCGCGACGAGATGCACCGCGCCGAGGTCGAGATTCGCGCCGAGCTCGGCCTGCCCATCGAATAGCGGCCGGCCCGCGCCGCCGCTCGCGTAGAATGCGCCCCGAATGAAGACCGCGGAGATCCGTCGCGCGTTCCTGGACTTCTTCCGGGAGCGCGGCCATCGCATCGTGCCGTCGTCCAGCCTCATCCCCGACGACCCGACGCTGTTGCTCACGGCCGCCGGGATGGTGCAGTTCAAACCGTACTTCCTCGGCCAGCGCAAGCCCGATTTCCCGCGCGCCGCGAGTATCCAGAAGTGCGCGCGTACCACCGACATCGAGCAAGTCGGCGTGACGGCGCGGCACTTGAGCTTCTTCGAGATGCTCGGCAACTTCAGCTTCGGCGACTACTTCAAGAAAGACGCGTGCGCGTGGGCGTGGGAGCTCGCGACGCAGGTGTTCGGTCTCGAAGATGAGTTGCTGTGGGTCACGGTGTTCGAGACCGACGACGAGGCCGAGGAGATCTGGCGCGACCACGTCGGCGTGCGCGCCGATCGCATCGTGCGGCGCGGCCGCGAGGACAACTTCTGGTGGATGGGCGTGCCCGGGCCGTCGGGCCCGTGCTCCGAGATCTTCTACGACCGCGGCCCGACATACGGCGAGGTGCAAGGCTTCCAGGACGGCGATCGCATCATGGAGTTCTGGAACCTCGTGTTCATGCAGAACGTGTGCGACGAGGACGGCAACCCGGTGTCCGACCTCCCGAGCAAGAACATCGACACCGGCTCGGGCCTGGAGCGCGTCGCGATGATCCTGCAGAAGGTCGACGACGCGTACCACACCGACGAGCTGCGGCGCATCCTCGAAAAAGCGGAGTCGATCACCGGCCATCACTTCGACGAGGACCCGAAGACCGACGCATCGTTGCGCATCATCGCGGAGCACGCGCGCTCGGCGTCGTTCCTCATCGCCGACGGTGTGTTTCCCTCCAACGAAGAGCGGGGCTACGTGCTGCGCCGCATCATCCGCCGCGCGATCCGGCACGCGCGCATCCTCGGCGCGGACCGTCCGGTGATGCAGGAGATGGCGAGCGAGGTCATCGACGGGATCGGCGAGGCGTACCCGGAGCTGGTGAACGGCCGCGCGTTCATCGAACAGACGCTTGCGCAAGAAGAGGAGCACTTCAGCCGGACGCTACGCCAGGGCTTGACCATGCTCGAAGACGAGATCGGCAAGGTGAAGAGCGCGCGCATCGCCGACACGCGCGCTCTTGGAGGGGCGGTCGCGTTCAAGCTGCACGACACCTACGGCTTCCCGGTGGACCTCACGCTCGAGATCGCGCGCGAGCACGGCCTCGAGGTCGATCGCACCGAGTTCGAGCGATTGATGGGCGAGCAGCGCGAGCGCGCGCGCCAGGGACGCGAGAAGGTCGAGGAGAGCGTCGCGCAAGAGGAGCTGAAGCGCGTGCTCACCGAACGCGGCCCGACGAAGTTCCTCGGCTACGAGCGCGACGAGGCCGACGCGACGATCCTGGCCATCGTGCGCGGCGGGCAATCCGTCGAGGCGGGCGCCGCCGGCGACGAGGTGGAGATCCTGCTGGATGCGACGCCGTTCTACGCCGAAGCCGGAGGACAGGTCGGCGACGCAGGCACGATCGAGGTCGATGGAGCGCTCGTCGAGATCGCCGACACGCAGAAGACCCTCGGCGACCTCGTGCTGCACGTTGGGCGCGTCGTGCTCGGAGAGGTGCGCACCGGCGGCGAGGCGCGCGCGTCGATCGACGTGACGAGGCGCGCTTCCACGATGCGCAGTCACAGCGCCACGCACGTGCTGCACTGGGCGCTGCGTCACAAACTCGGTCCGCACGCGCGTCAGGCGGGCTCGCTCGTGGCGCCGGGCAGGCTGCGCTTCGACTTCCCGCACACGCAGTCGGTGCCGCGCGAGGTGCTCCACGAGCTGGAGGCCGACGTGAACGGGCTGCTGCTCGGCGACGGCGCGGTACGCGCGTACGAGACGACGATGGACTACGCGCGCAACATCGGCGCGGTGGCGCTGTTCGGCGAGAAGTACGGCGACATCGTGCGCGTCGTCGAGATCGGCGATTACTCGGTGGAGCTGTGCGGGGGCACGCACGTCGCGCGCACGGCGCAGGTCGGCCCGCTCGTCATCCTCGGCGAGGCGTCGATCGGCGCCAACCTGCGCCGCATCGAGGCGCTCACCGGCGACGAGGCGCTGGAGAGCTTCCGCCGCGAGCGCGCCGTGCTGGAGCACATCGCGACGCTGCTGCGCACGACGCCGGAGGAAGCGCCGCAGCGCGTCGAGAAGATGCTTGATGACTTGAAGGCCGCGCAGCATGAGCTGGAGCGCGCGAAGCAGGCGCAAACGAAAGGCGCGGCGGGCGACCTCGCAGCGTCGGCCGAGCGCGTCGGCGACGCAGGGCTCGTCGTCGCGGAGGTCAAAGCCTTGCGCGTCGACGCGCTGCAAAAGCTCGCCGTAGCAGTGCGCGAAGCGGTTCCCGGCACGGCTGCGGTCGTGCTCGTCTCGGCGGCGGATGGACGCGCCGGCATCGTCGCAGCGGTGACCAAGGACCTCGCGAGCCGCGGCATCAGCGCCAAGAGCTTGATCGCGCAAGCGGCGCGCGCGATCGGCGGCGGCGCCGGTGGCAAGGACGAGGTCGCTACCGGCGGCGGCAGCAACGCCGGAGGCGTCGGCGAAGCGCTGCGGCTCGCGGCGGAAGAAGCCCGGAGGGCGCTCGCCGGGTGATGGCGCGCGTGCTCGGCATCGATCCCGGAACCAAGCGCATCGGCGTCGCGCTCTCCGATCCCGACGCGCGCGTGGCGCTCCCGCACGACACGCTCGACGCAACTGCGAGCGTCGAGGACGACGCGCGCGCGATCGCGGCGCTGGCGCGCGACAACGACGTGGAGGAGATCGTCGTCGGCTACCCGCGCAAGCTCGACGGCTCGGTGGGGCCCGCCGCAGAGCATGCGCAAGAGCTTGCGCGCCGCGTCGAGGCCGAAGCGGGCGTCCCGGTGCGGTTGTGGGACGAGCGCATGACGAGCGCGCAAGCCAACAAGACGATGCTGGAGCACGGCGCCAAACGGAAGCAGCGGCGCGCGCACGCCGATCGCGTGGCCGCGACGCTCATCCTCCAGAGCTACCTCGACACGCGAGGACGCGCGTGACCGACGATTACTTCCCGCCCGAAGACGCGCGGCACGACGACGAGCCTCCGCGCCGCCGCGGTTTGCTGAAGCTGCTGGCGTTCTTCGTCGTCATCATGGTGATGTTCGGAGGGTTCGGGCTGTACGCGCTGTCGCAAGCGAAAGGCACCGCGTCGGGCGCGGACGTGACCGTGACGATCGCGCAGGGCGCCACGGCGTCGTCGATCGCGGATCAGCTCGCGCGCGAGCGCGTGATTCGCTCGGCATGGCTGTTCAAGATCGTGGCGCGTTTTCAAGGCGCCGCGTCATCCCTCAAGCCGGGGGAGTACAAGATGCGAACCGGCATGAGCTTCTCCGCCGTGCTCGACCTCCTCGAAAAGGGCCCCGACATTCCGTTCGTGCGCCTGACGATCCCGGAGGGAACCGCGCTCGGGCAGATCGCCGCGATCGTGCAGGGCCGCCTCGGCATCTCCAGGAACGCGTTTGTCGCGGCGGCGAGCAGCGGGCGCCACCGGCTCGCCGACATCATGCCGACAGGTTCCAACAACCTCGAAGGCTTGCTGTATCCCGATACGTACTTCGTGAAGAAGAGCGAGACCGCCGACGGCGTGATCGATCGCTTGCTCGCCGAGTTCGTCACGAAGACGGCCTCGCTCGACTTCGGCACGGCGCGTACGCGTGGCATCACGCCGTACCAAGCCCTGGTCATCGCGAGCCTCATCGAGCGCGAGGCGCTCGTGGACGAGGATCGGGCGCGCATCGCCGGCGTCATCTACAACCGGCTGCGACGCGGCATGCGCTTGGAGCTCGACGCCACCGTGCAGTACGCGATGTTCCTGCGCGACGGCGTGATGCCGACGAACATCAAGGAGTCGGACCTGCAAATCTCGTCGCCGTTCAACACCTACAAGATCCCGGCGCTGCCCCCCGCGCCGATATCGAACGCAGGGCAAGCGTCGATCGGGGCCGCGCTGCACCCGGAGTCGAACGACTACCTCTACTACGTGCTGAGCACCGACAGAAAGAAGCATTGCTTCGCGCGAACGTACGAGGAGTTCCTGTCGTATCGCAACCGAACACGGTCCTGCGTATGAGCGAGCTGCACAAGGTGGGTGCGGACGCGGTTGACCCCGCGCCGCACGGCACGCGCGTCGCGTGCATCATCGGATGGCCGGTAGAGCACTCGCTGTCGCCCGCGATGCACAACGCGGCGTTTCGCGCGACCGGGCTGGATTGGGTGTACGTGCCGCTGCCGGTGCCTCCCGAGGCGGTGGGCGCGGCGATCGGAGGCATCCGCGCGCTCGGCATCGCCGGCGCCAACGTGACGATGCCGCACAAGCGCGCGGTCGTGGAGTATCTCGACGAGGTCTCCGGCGAAGCGCAACGCATCGACGCCGTGAACGTCATCGTGCGCGCGGGCGACCGGCTCATCGGCGCGAACACCGACGGCGCCGGTTTCTTGCGATTCATCGAGACATCCGCCGGCTTTCGCGTGCCCGGCAGCACCGCGTTGCTGCTCGGCGCCGGCGGTGCGGCGCGCTCGGTCGCGGTTGCGCTCGCCGACGCCGGTTCCACCGTGGTGATCGCGGCGCGCGACGCGCGGGCCGGTGCGGATGCGTGCGCCGCAGCGGGCCGTAACGCGGAAGCGATCGCGTTCGACGACGCCCCCGAAGCCGCCGCCCGCGCCGATCTCATCGTCAACGCGACACCGGTGGGGTCGACCGGCGGCGACCTTCCGCTGCCGGCGACATCGATCGAGCCGCGGCACACGGTGGTCGA
>JBIOWR010000129.1:0-15421 GCA_044868775.1 Actinomycetota bacterium | reverse complement strand
TTGCTCCACCGAAGGAACGCGGCCATGCGGCGTCGGTCGTCTACCTGGAGCTGCTCGCCGGCATCCTGTTCGGCGTGGCGCTCACCGGCGTCGTGCTCAAGGACAACGCATCGAACCTCGGCACGCTGTTCGCGCTCGCCGGCGTCCTCGTGCTGCTGCTGACGACGGTGGCGGTATGGGGCCAGGAAAAGCACGCGGCGCCGCGCGAGGAAACGCCTCCGGGGGAACGCACCAAGTTCCTCGACGCGGTGCGCAGCATCGCCGCGATCCCGCAGGCGCGCACGTTCTTCGTGTTCATGGTCCTCGCAACGTTGTTCTTGTTCTTGCAGCAAGCCGTGCTGGAGCCGTTCGGCGGAGAGGTGCTCGGGCTCGGCGTTCGCGCAACGAGCACGTTCAACGCGGTCATGTCGCTCGGCACGGTGATCGGCATGGTCGTCGCCGGCCGTCCGTTCGCCGAACAGTACGGCCATCGCAGGATTGCGGTGGTCGGGCTCTCGCTCGGCGCGCTCACGTTCGGCGGCCTCGCGCTCGCAGCGGCGTCGAGCGCCGCACCGCCGGCATGGTTCGCAATCTTCGGCATCGGGCTCGCAACCGGAGCGTTCAACGTCGCGACGCTCGCGCTCATGATGGGCATGGCCGATCGGGCGCGCACCGCGTTGTTCATGGGAACGTGGACCGTCGCGCACGCGATCGCCGACGGCATCGCAACCGCAGGCGGCGGCATCGTCTACGAGACGTTGCACAAGCTGACCGACAGCGTGCCGGGCGGCTACGCCGGCGTTTTCGCGATCGAAGCCGTCGGGCTCGCGCTATGCATGCCGCTGCTGCGCAAGATCGATCCCGACAAGTTCGCGGAGTCCGTCGATCGCATGCCGCCCGAGGAGATGGAGCTGTTCGCGGCCGATCCGTTCGCGGCGTCGCTCGGCGTGCCGGAGCCCGTCACCGAGCCGTCTCCGCTCGCTACGAACGGCGCGCCGCGCGTTACGACCCGCGCAGCTCGCGCTTCAAAATCTTCCCCGCCGCGTTCCTCGGCAACGACTCCACGAACTCGTAGCGGCGCGGGACCTTGAAGCCGGCGAGCGACGCGCGGCAGTGCGCGTCGAGCTCGTCCTTGGTGACCGGGCGCTCGGCGTCTATGACGAGAAATGCGGCGACCTGCTCTCCCCACGTCTCGTCCGGGAGCCCCACGACCGCGGCCTCGCGCACCGACGGGTGCTTGAACAACACGTCCTCGACTTCGCGGGGATAGATGTTGGTTCCGCCGCTGATGATCAGATCCTTCTTGCGATCGACGATGTAGATGAAGTTGTCCTCGTCGATGCGCACCACGTCGCCGGACGTGAGGAAACCGTCATCGGTGGTACACGCCCGCGTTGCCTCCGGGTCGTCGAGATAACCGTTCATGAGGTACGGCGACCGGCTGAACAACTCGCCGGTGCCTCCCGGCTCCACCGGGTTGCCCTCGTCGTCCACGACGCGAATCTCGGTCATGAACCAAGGTGGTCCGACCGATCCCGGCTTGCGCAACACGTCGGCCGGCCGGCAGTTGGACACGATCCCCGCTTCCGTCGAGCCGTACAGCTCGTGGAGTCCGACGTGCGGAAGCGCCTCGGTCACCCACAGCTTGAGCGGATGCGGCATCGCCGCGGCGTTGAAGTACAGCGTCTCGAGCGCGGCGAGGTCGTGTTCGCGCACGGCATCGTCGCCGAGCGCGCGCAACATCTGCGCGTGGGTCGGCACGAGGAACACCGACGCCGCCCGGCTCTCCGCCGCCATCTCCAGCAAACGTTGCGGATCGAACGCGCGCAGCATCCATAGCTCCCCGCCGACGTGCAGCGCGCCGTAGCCGAACGCGAACCCCGCTCCGTGATACAGCGGCGCGACTGCGATCGTGCGCCGTCCCGGCCCGAGCCCCCACTCGAGCGCGGTGCCGTAGAACGTGAGCGAGCGCGAGCGATGGCTGATCATCACGCCCTTCGGCTTGCCGGTGGTGCCGCTCGTGTACGCGACGCAGAACGGCTCCGACTCCTCGACCTCGATACCGGCATCACTCGGTGACGCGTCGTCGATCGCATCTTCGTACAACGCGCCGAGTTGCGTGCCGTCGATCGACAGCACGAGCTTGTGCGCGTGCGCATCGAGCGCCGACGCCGCGACCGGCGACAGCGCGTCGTCGAGCACGAACGCGAGCGTTTGCGAATGGCCGACGATGTATTCGGCCTCCCCGGGCGTGAGGCGCGGGTTCACCGGGACCATCTGCATGCCGACGCGCGCGACGCCCGCGGCGATCTCCGGATACTCCAGCCTGTTGCCGAGCAGCACGCCGACGCGATCACCGGGCCTCAGCCCCGCGCCGAGCAGCACGTTGCCGAACCTGAGCGCGCGTTCGTCGAGCGCCGCGTAGGTCAAGCGGCGATCGCCGTCGACGACCGCAATGGCGTTCGGCGTCGCAATCGCAAACTCGCGAATGCCGTTCGCGATGTTGAGCTGCGCGCCGCCCGGTCGAATCGTCATCCGCGCAGCTTCTTCTTGAGCTCGTCCGGCCCGGCGTTGAACTCCTTGCCGGAGATGAGCGCGCCGGTGACGCCCTCCGACTCGTGTGACGCAAGCCACAACGCGGCGGGCACGATCACGTCGGCGGGAAGCGGTGGGTGCTGCTGCTTCAGCCACTCCGGCATCTTGTCCGGCCCGAACAGCTGCGTGTCGACCATGCCTCCCGGCGAGAGCACGTTGACGCGCACGCCGTTCTGCGCCGACTCTCGCGACACCAGCGTCGTCATGGCGTCGACGGCCGACTTCGTGATCGCATACATGCCTGCGCCCGGATACAGCGCGCGTCCGGTCTCGGAACCGATCACGATGAAGCTGCTGCCCTCTTTCATCACCGGGATCGCAGCTTTCATGCACAGCCAGGTTCCGAGGACGTTCACCTCGAACAACTGCCGCGCAACGTCGAGGTCGTAGGTGACCAGCTCCCGGTAACGCTTGTCCGTGAGGTTCGCGTACGACGTTCCCGCGTTCGCCACGAAGACGTCGATGCGTCCGTGCGCCCCGATGGTCTCGTCGACGAGGCGTTGCACCTGCGACTCGTCGACGACGTCGGTCGAAACGACGGCGACGCTCGATGCGCCCGCCTCCTTGCATGCGCCGGCGACGCGCTCGAGGTCGGAGACCGTCCGCGACGCCAGCACCAACGCGGCGCCTTCACGCGCATAGCCCAGTGCCATCGCTTCGCCGAGCCCCCGGCTCGCGCCGGTGACGACGACGACCTTGCCGTCGAGATCTCCCATGACCGCCTCCCGAATGCCTGCAGACCGTTTTCCGACAGTATGTCAGGAAAAGGGCCGAAATGGGAGCCCCGGTCGGCGCGCGGGGGTGCGTCGAGCCGTGCGCGCCGGGCGGCTCAGCGGCGCGACTTCGCGCGCGATTTGGGAGCGGCCTTCTTCGCAGCGGCGCGCTTCGCCGGCGGCTTCGCGCCCGGGGGCGTGAGCGCGCGGAGCACGAACGCCGCCACCCGATCGGTCGCATCCTCCACCGTGTGCGCGCGACTCGCGAGCGGAGCGCGTTCCGACCCAATGCACGCCATCACCATGGGCACCATCGACTCCGGGTCCGCGTCGACGAATTCCCCGCTCCGCATCCCTTCCTCGATGATCGAGCGAAGCACGCGCTCCACCGGCTCGATGTGCGACATGAAGCGGTGATAGGTCTCCGGCTGCAAGAACTGAATGACCTCGTGCCCCGGCGGCAGGTGCCGGCTCGCGAAGTCGACCAGCTGCAACCGGATGAACGCCCGCAGCTTCTCCGCATGGGTCGGCGCCTCCGCGATCTCTTGGTCGAGGATGGCGAGCGTGCGGCGCACCTCGCGGTCCGTCCACGCGAACAGCAACGAATCCTTGTCCGGGAAGTAGTTGTAGATCGCGGTGCGCGCGAGGCCGGCCTTGGCGGCGACGTCGGCCAGCGACGCGCCTTCATACCCGCGCGTCATCACCAGCTCGCTCCATGCGTCGAGCAGCCGGTCGATGGTTCCGGCGCGGTGCTCTTCGAGCGTGGGAGCGGTGATCTTCGGCACGAGCGCCAAGTATACCGTCGGTAGAATCAGGGTCGTGGAGAGGTACACGGTCCTCTACGACGCCGAATGCGGATTTTGCCGCTGGTCGCTGCGGCACTTGCTGAAGTGGGATCGCGCCGAGCGGCTCCGCTCGATGCCGTTGCAAGACGCGGAAGCGGACGCGTTGCTGGGTGAGATGGACGAGGAAACTCGTATGGGGTCGTGGCACCTGGTGTCGCCGGCCGGAGAGGTGTACTCCGCGGGCGCGGCCGTCGCGCCGCTGATGCGCTTGCTGCCGCTGGGCGCGCCGGTTGCAGTCGTCTCCGAGAGGTTCCCGCGCGCGACGCAACGCGCGTACGAATGGGTCTCACGCAATCGGTCATTGCTAGCGCGAATCGGCGCGCGCCGGTAATCGGTCGTCGTTACCGGTTGCGAACGCGAAGGGTCCGCAGGGAGACGACGAGCTGCTTCCAAAGAGGAGGCTTCGCGAGCGCCAGCTCGATCGCCGCGATGCGATCGCTCATCTGTGCGAGAAGCGTCACCATCTCGTCGACGAGCTCGTCGCTACCGGTCGTCGCCGACCGGAGCACCGACGCCGGGACGTACGCGGGCGCGACCGGTGCGGGCGCGGGTGCGGGCGTCGGCGCGACCGCGGGTGCGGGCGTCGGCGCGGGTGCGGGCGCAACTGGTGCGGGCGCAACCGGCGCGGGTGCGGGCGCAACTGGCGCGGGTGCGGGTGCGGGCGCAACCGGTGCAGGCGTCGGCGCGGGTGCGGGTGCGGGCGGTGCCGATCCATTCGCGACGGGCTCGGGCGGTGCGGTCGCCCGCTCCTCGTCCTCACGCTGCGCGCGCCGGTAGTCGGCGACGTACACGATCTCCTCGCGGGGCATGGTCGCGACCGCTGGGCCCGGCGACGAGCCGTTACTCGACGCATGCCCGTTCGAGCGGCTGCCGCCGTTCACGGCACGCCACTGGTCGACCTCCCAGGCGACGCGCTCGTCGTGGGTGGCCCAGATCGATGGCCGGCCGCAATGCCCGCAGAACGACGCGCCGATCTCCATCCGGCCGTCGCAGTGAAAGCACTCCGCCTTGGCTTGTTGTTTGCCCACGCCTTCACTCCTCTTGTGGGAGAGTATCGACGCAAAGTAGCGGTGCCTAGAGGACGAAAGTCATCGGAACCATGACAAATTTGTACGAGCCGTAACACCGAAAATGGAGCACTTGAGCGCCGAATCCTCCGGCGCCCGGCCTCGCCGTGGTAACTGGGGCCCTAGCGCACGAGCACCGGAACGTGTTGCACGAGGTTGTTTCCCATCCCTTGCACGTTCCACGGCTGTTCGGTCGGCTGAACATTTCCTTCCGCGTCGGTCGCGCGACACGACAGCACGTGCTCGCCCGGCCTCGCGTCCCAATCCGCGCTCCACGCAGCCCACGCGAACGCGCCGAGCGCAGGTTCGAGCTTCGCCTCCTCCCACACGCCGTCGACACCGAGCTCGACGCGCGTCACCGGGCTGGTGCCGCACCACGCGCGGCCTCGCACCGTCACCGTTCCCGCGTCGACGAAACGGCGTCGCGTGAGAAAGTCCGGAAATCCTGGAGGAATCATCAACGCGCGCACGCGAATACGCGTGACGCGCTCACCGGGGTCGTCGTCGTTCTGCTGGTACCGATACGCGTCGGCTTGCTGGTATCCGGCGAACGGCTCCGTCACCGCGTCGATGCGCTTCAGCCACTTGACGCTCGTCATGCCGTACCAACCGGGAACGAGCAACCGAACCGGCGCGCCGTGTTGCGGCTCGAGCGGGCGCCCGTTCATCTCGTACGCGAGCAGCACCTCCGGTCGCATCGCGTCATCGAGCGTGAGGCTTCGCTGGTAGTCCTGCTCGACGTCTCCCTGCACGCCGTGGTCGGCGCCGGTGAACACGAGCTCGACGCTGTCCGGCTTCGCGCCGGCCCGATCGAGCACGGCCGCAAGCGGAACGCCGGTCCACTCCGCAGTGCCGATCGCCTCGACGAGCCATGGCTGGCTGATCGAGCGCGGCGACAGCCGTGCGCGGCCGTTCCCCGCACACTCCATCGTCACCGGGATGGTCGTTCGCGCCGGGTGGTTCACGAGGTCGCCGAGACGCAACGTCGCCGGACGCTGGACGTTGCCGTCGATCGTCAGCGTCCACGCGGCTGCATCGACCTCCGGGATGTCGAAGTGCGTCAGCAAGTAGTGAATGCCGGTCGGCGTCACGTCGTACCGCAACGCCTCCAGCGGCATCCCGCGATTGCGCAGCGCGAGCTGGATCTCCTCCGGCGTGAACTGGTCGCCTTGCGCAAGCTCCGTCATCGTGGCGGAGTGTACGCCGGACCCGGCAGGCGGTCACGCGCGGGAGCGCCCGGGCGCCTGGGTAGGAGAAGGAGTGTCGGATCATGATCATCCTCGACCTGCACAAGGCAGGCGTGTCGCTGACCGGCGACCTCGTCGTTCCCGACGGCGCAACGAGCAGCGTGCTGTTCGCGCACGGAAGCGGCAGCAGCAGCGCGAGCCCACGCAATTGCGCGGTGGCACGCGTGTTGAACGACGGCGGCATCGCGACGCTGCTGTTCGACCTGCTGACGCACGAGGAGGAAACCGATCGCGCAAACGTCTTCGATATCGAGCTGCTCGCGCGACGGCTCGTGCTCGCAACGCACTGGGCACGCGATCAACGCGAGATCGCGACGCTTCCGGTCGGGTACTTCGGCGCGAGCACCGGCGCGGCGGCGGCGCTCATCGCGGCCGCCGACCTCGGCGACGAGATCGGAGCGGTCGTCTCGCGTGGAGGGCGTCCCGACCTCGCCGGCGCGAAGCTCGCCGCCGTGCGCGCGCCGACGCTGCTCATCGTCGGCGGCGCCGACACCCCCGTCATCGCCATGAATCGCGAGGCGCAAGCACGGCTGCGATGCGAGAACGCACTCGAGATCGTTCCGGGAGCGACGCATTTGTTCGATGAGCCCGGCGCGCTGGAACGTGTCGCACAGCTCGCGCGCGACTGGTTCGTGGGACACGTCACGTAGCGGCGGCCCGGCGCGACAGCATGTTAGGTTCCACGCCGTGGACCCGGCCCGGATCGCACGCGCTCGCATGCGCGCGCAACGCGTATGGAGTACGCCGTCGGGTGATGCGCACGACGCGTTGCGATGGCTGACGGCCGCGCAGGCGCAGGAGTTCTCGTACGCGAAGTGGTCGCTCGCGCAGCGAACGAAACGTGAGACGGACGCGAGCGTGCAACGCGCGTTCGATGACGGACGTATCCTCCGCACGCACGTGCTGCGCCCGACGTGGCACTTCGTCTCGCCCGAAGACCTGCGTTGGCTGATGCGATTGAGCGGCCCGCGCGTGAACGCCCGCAACGCACGGCGGTACGCGGAGCTGGGGCTCGACGCCAAGACGCTCGCGCGATCGAACGACGTGATCGCGCAGGCCGTCTCGGATCGATACCTGACGCGTCGAGACCTCGCCGCCGTCCTGAACAGCAAGCGCCTCCCCACCGACGGTCAGCGCATCGCGTTCATGCTCATGCGTGCAGAGCTCGACGCGGTGATCTGCAGCGGCCCGATGGCCGGGAAGCGGCACACCTACGCGCTCTTCGACGATCGCGCGCCGCCCGCTCGCGCAATCGACCGCGACGAAGCGCTCGCCGAGCTGGCCCGCCGTTACTTCACCGCGCGCGGCCCGGCCACGCTCAAAGACTTTGCCTGGTGGTCGGGCCTCTCGGCCGCGGACGCGCGCCGTGGTCTCGATCTCGCGTCGACGAGCTTGCAGCGCCGCGACGCGGACGGCCGAACCTACTGGTTCGCCGAGCGTAGCGCCCCCAGGGCGATGCCGCGCGTCGACCTCGTCCAGTGCTACGACGAGACGATCATCTCCTACACCGAGAGCCGCGACGTGCTGCAGTCACCGTCGGCAAGCTTCGCGGTGCCGCGCAACGTCGACGGCTTCACCCACGTCGTCCTCCTCGGCGGCCACCTGCTCGGCCACTGGCGACGGGCTCGCACGCGTACCGGCATCGAGATCGAGACGCGCATCTCCAAACGCCTCACCTCCACGCAGAACGCCGCGCTCGCCGCCGCGATCGATCGCTACCGCCGCTTCGCGCTCGACGACAAGGCCGGAAAACCCGCCCGAGCGGTGCGGCACATCACGAGGCATTGACGAGCGCGGGCGCGAACGGTTGCTCCGCCAGCGGGATGCGAAACTCGATCTCCCCGCGCTCGACCTTGACGTGCACCTCGGGGAACAACGACTTCAACAGCTGCACCGCCGCGCGATTCTCGCCGAGGATCGATCCGGAGAACCACGCGATGCCGCGCTCGCGGGCGAGACGCGTGAGGCGCGTGACCAGCTCGCGCGCGAGTCCCTGCCGCTGCCACGCATCCTCGACGAGCACGGCGATCTCCGCCGCGCCGTCGTGCACGACGTGGTAGCGCGCGACCGCGATGATCTCTCCTCGATACGTTGCGACGAGCGCTTCGCGTGCGACGTGGTCGACGTTGGTGAGATACCGCAACGTCGTCGGAGAAGGACCGCGCGGGCACGTCGTCATGAACCGCCGATAGATGGCATCTGGGGAGAGACGCGCGTGCATGCGCCGCAGCGCTGCGATGTCGCCGCGCCACATCGGCCGCACCGACAGGCGGTTTCCGTTACGCGTTTGGAAGAAGCTCGGCGCCTCGGCGGGGACGGCGCTCACGACGCGCCTCCGCTCGGGCGCAGGATCAGGCACGTCGTCGTCGCAGTTGCGCACAGCTTGTCGTTGCCGTCGACGAGCTGCGCGCGCGCCGTCGCGACGGTGCGGCCTGCATGAATCACCTCCGCCTCGCAACGCAGCCGGCCGGAGTCGCGCGTCACCGGTCGCAGGTACGTGACGGCGAGGTCGACGGTCGTGTACCCGACGCCGGCGGGCAACGTGGAGTGCACCGCGCAGCCCATCGCCGAGTCGAGGAGCGTGGCAAGGACGCCGCCGTGCACGGTGCCGATCGGGTTGTAGAGGTGCTCGCCGACCGGCATCTCGAAGACGGCATGACCTGGCTCTATCCGTGGTCGATCCATGCCGAACAGCACCGCCACCGGCGGCGGCGGAATCTCCCCGTCCTGGATCGCCCGGAGGTAGTCGAGGCCGGGCATCCCCATCGCGGCGGCCGCGCCGATCATGGGATCCTCCCAGGTCACGGTACGTGTGCGCTCGGCTTCGGACGTTGCAAGAGCGGTCTCGACGGCCATGGCCGGCCTCCCCAAGTGCGGTCGGTTTCGATTCGCTACCGACCCTACACCTAGACCGTTTCGATTTGCAACTTACTCTGATAGAGTGGCGGCGTGACCAGGCATCGGGAGTGGCTGCCGAACGAGCTGTGCTCGGTCGCCGGCGCCCTCGAGATCATGGGCGAGCGGTGGACGATCATGGTGCTGCGCGAGGCGTTCCTCGGCACGCGCCGGTTCGACGACTTCCAGCGCAACACCGGTTGCGCGCGCAACATCCTCTCCGACCGGCTGCAAAAGCTGGTCGGCGCGGGGATCCTGGAGCGCCGCCGCTACCAGGACCGGCCGCCCCGGTTCGAGTATCGCCTCACGCAGAAAGGCGTCGACCTATGGCCGGCGATCGTGGCGCTCATGCAGTGGGGCGACCGCTACGTGGCCGGCGCGCGCGGCGCCGCGGTCGTGCTCGAGCACAAAGACTGCAACCACGAAAGCTCGCCGTATCTCGTCTGCGATCACTGCGGCGAACCCGTGCACGCGCGCGTCATGCGCGCACACCCCGGTCCGGGCGCGATCACTCAGCCCGCGTAATCAGCGGCTGATCGATCGCGTGTACTGACGGATCGACAGCGGAACGAAGATCGCAAGGATCAGCGCGACCCACATCACCACGTACAGCGCCGGATGATTCAGCGACCACGCGTCCGACCGCGACACGTACGGAACCGCGTTACCGAACGACTCGCGCGCGGCTTGCGCGAGCGACGACACCGGGTTCCACTCCGCGAACGTACGCAGCACCGTCGGCAGGTTCTGGCTCGGCACGAACGTGTTGGCAATGAACGTCAGCGGAAAGATGAACATGAACGCCGCGTTGTTGACGACCTCGACGCTGCGAACCTTCAAGCCGACGAACGCCATGATCCACGAGATCGAATACGCGAACAGCAGCAACAGCACGAAGCCGCCGAGCGCCTCGATGATCGACGTGTGGATGCGCCAGCCGACGATCAGGCCGGTGATCGCCATGACGGTGATCGCGATGGAGTTGTTGACGATGTCGCTGGCGGTCCGCCCCACGAGCACGGCCGACCGAGCCATCGGCAACGAACGAAAGCGGTCGATGACTCCCTTGGTCATGTCGTCGGCGAGACCGACACCGGTGAAGCTGGCGCCGAAGATCACGTTCTGCGCGAAGATGCCGGCGATCAGAAACTCGCGATAGGCGATACCGGGAATCTTGATCGATCCGCCGAACACGTATGCGAACAGCAACACGAACATGATCGGCGACATCGTGGTCCACACGAGCACGTCCGGGAGTCGCTTGGTCTTGATCAAGTTGCGCTTCGCGATCACCGCTCCATCGGCGAGCGCAAATGCCAGCGCCTTCATCGTGCCTCCTCCTCGAGTGTGGCGTCCTCGCCGGCCGGCGAACCGTTGCCGGCCGCGTGACCGGTGAGCGTCAGGAACACGTCGTCCAGCGTCGGGCGTCGCAACCCGACGTCGACCACCGGGACGCGCGACCGGTGCAGCTTCTGGAGCGCTTCGCGCAACGCGTCGGCGCCCTCGTCGACGGCCGCGATGAGGCGCCGATTCTCCTCGTCGATTTGCACGTCGCCGACGGCGATGCCGGCGATCGCCGTTCGTGCGCGCGGGATGTCGGCCTCGTTCTCCACGATGATCTCCACGCGCTCGCCGCCGATCTTCGACTTGAGCTCGTGCGCGGTTCCCTCCGCGATGACGCGCCCGTGATCGATGACGATGATGTTGTCGGCGAGACGGTCCGCCTCCTCCATGTATTGCGTCGTGAGCAACAACGTGCTGCCCTCGCGCACGAGATCGCGGATCACTTCCCACAAGCCCGCGCGGCTGGCCGGGTCGAGACCGGTGGTCGGCTCGTCGAGGAACAGCACCGGCGGCGACGCAACGAGCGCGGCGGCGAGGTCGAGCCGACGTCGCATGCCTCCGGAGTACGTCTTCGTCGGCCGATCGGCGGCGTCGCCCAGACCGAACAGCTCGATCAGCATGTGCGCGCGAGCGCGGGCATGTCCTCGCCCGAGGTGGTACAGGCGGCCGAACATCTCCAAGTTTTCGTTTCCGGTGAGGTGCTCGTCGATGGCCGCGGTCTGTCCCGACAAGCCGATGTGCTCGCGCACGCGATCCGGCTCGCGTAGCAGATCGATCCCGGCAACGCTCGCCGACCCCGCATCGGGCTTCAGCAACGTCGTCAGGATACGCACCGCCGTCGTCTTGCCCGCTCCGTTCGGACCGAGCAACCCAAGGATGGTTCCCTTCGGCACGGCCAGGTCGAGCCCATCGAGCGCGGTGACGTCACCGAAGCGCTTGACCAGGCCGGACGTGCGAATCATGTCCGTCACGGCGTATCCCTCCACAGAGTCGTCGTGCTCATGATGCCGATTTCGACACAGCGGCGAAAACAATTTCGCAACCGCCGCAAATCAAGGACAGCGCAGGATGCGATCCGTCTATTCCATCCGGAACATGAACGTTCTTCGGCGGCTCGCCCCGCGCGCAGCGGCCCCGAATATACCGCCCTCGCGCGCCCGCGGCTTCGTCGTCGTCAATTCCGCTGGCTGCGACGAGCAAAGGGTGATAAAGCAGGGCGTCGCACACCGAAGGAGTCGTCGTGAACGAGGCCTTGCTGGAAGCCTTTCGTCACAACAGTTGGGCGACGAATCACCTGCTCGCGTTCTGCCGTGATCTCGATCTATCGGAGGAACAGCTCGCGTCCCCGGGCACCGGCACCTACGGCAGCATCCTGGAGACGTTCAATCACATCGTCGGCGCGGAGGGCGGTTACTTGCGCCGCCTCACCGGCGACGCGCCCGATTGGGTCGCGCAGCGCGAGCCGACGAGCGACTTCGACGAGCTACGCGCGCGCGTGGACGGCATGCAGCCGCGCTGGGAGCGATTCATCGCGCAGCCGATCGACGTCGAGCACGTCTTCGTCGTGGACAACGGCGCCTGGGAAGTCCGGCAAGGCGTGATCGTCGCGCAAGTCCTCCACCACGGAAACGCTCACCGCGAGCAGGTCTGCGCCATCCTCACGGGCTTCGGCTTCGAGCCGCCGAACATCCAGCCATGGGAGTATGCGGAGGCGACCGGACGCATGTGGGCGCCGGCCTCGACGTAACGCGTAGCGGAAGGAGTGGACGTGCATCCCAACGAGCAGCTTGCGCGGCGTGAGATCGAGCTCATCAACGCGGGAGATTTCGATGCGTTGCGCGAGCTCTACGCCGACGATTGCGTGCTGCACTACCCGGGCCGCAACCCGCTGGCCGGCGACCACGCAAACCTCGACGAGTTCATCGTCAAGGTCGAACGCGTCTTCGGAGACGGCGTCGTGAAGCGAGAGCTCCACGACGCGCTCGGCACCGACGATCACGCCGTTCAGATATTGGACGTCAGCGCCGACGTAGGCGGACGTTCTCATGCCTGGCGAGGCGTGGTGGTCTACCACGTGCGCAACGGCAAGTTCTCCGAGGCGTGGGTGCACGTCGAGGATCAGCACGCGCTCGACGAGTTCTTGAATTCGATCGCGCGCTGACGCCGCGGCGCTTCGTGTGTTCAGTGCGAAGCGCAGCCCACCGGTGCGTGGCGTCCTCCGTCTCCCGGTTGCAGCGGCGCGCTGCCCACGTCGCGTGGGATCAGTCCGTGAATGGGCTCACCCTGCGCGCGGTTCGCTCCGGTGTTCGACAGCGTCGTGACGCCGCAGACGTTCGCGAGCGTCGACAATGGCGTGACGCCGTGAACGTGCGCGAGCAGACCATGCATGCCGGACCCGCTGCGAGACGTGCAGGAGACCTTGACGTGCTCGCCGGCCGGCCCGCCGATCACGGGTAGCCGACGTTCGCCCGGGCGGATATTCATTCGGAGCCTTACTATATGCGGACTGCCATGCCGCCCAAAGCGCCGATCCGCGCCGCCCCGGACCACGAGAAGAGGTATCCGGGGGCGGACAAGCTCGCCACGGAAGCGGTCGTGAATCTGATCCGGACCGAGAGCTTGGTATCGGCCAGCCTCGGAGGCGTCCTGCGCCGGTTCGGCCTGTCGGTGGCAACGTTCAACGTGCTGATGATCCTGGAGGGAGCGGGCAGGCCGCTGTGCCCGTACGAGATCGGCGACCGGCTTCTCGTCACGAGAGGCACGGTCACCGGGCTGCTCGATTCGCTGGAGAAGCAAGGGCTCATCAGCCGCAGCGTCCATCCCGACGACCGGCGCATGCTCCTGATCGACGCGACCCCGAAGGCGCGCAAGCTGCTCGCGAAGCTGCTCCCGAAGCATTTTCCGGCCGAGACCCGCGTGATGTCGGCACTCTCCGCCCGGGAGAAGGAAACGCTCGTGCGGCTGCTCGGCAAGATCCAGACGAACCTCAGCCCGCCGTCCCCGGAGCAGCCCGAGCGCCAGGCTCCTCGCCGGTCGCGCTGAGCAAGCACTCCGTCAGCAGCCGTCGCTCGCCGCGGGAATATAGTTTGGAACCAAATAGTTTAGGAGCAAGTGAGAGCGCGGACGAGCCGCGCGGCAGGGAGGTTCGACATGACGGTCGCAGTCGTAAGCAGAAACCTGGAAGGAGTCGACGTCCCGGCTCCCGGCATCTGGGAGATCGACCCCTCGCACAGCGTGGCCGGCTTCAGCGTCCGGCACCTGATGGTCGCGAAGGTCCGTGGCCGGTTCGGATCCTTCGCCGGAACGATCCACGTGGCCGAGCAGCCCGAGGATTCGTACGCGGACGTGACGATCGACGCCGCGAGCATCGACACGGCGGACGAGAAGCGCGACGCGCACTTGCGTTCGCCGGACTTCTTCGACGTGGAGAACCACCCGACGCTGCATTTCCGTAGCACAGGCTTCCGCCGCACGGGCACCACGACGTTCGAGCTTCCCGGCGAGCTGACCATCCGCGGCGTCACGCGTCCGGTGACGCTCGACGTCGAGTATTCAGGCATCACGCCCGACCTGTGGGGCGGCACCCGCGCCGCCTTCACGGCCACGACCGAGATCGACCGCGAAGCGTGGGGCCTCACGTGGAACCAAACCCTCGAGACCGGCGGCGTGCTGGTCGGCAAGACGGTCAAGATCGAGCTGGAAGTCCAAGCGGCGCACAAGAGCTAGCCGCTGCCGCGAGTCCGAGCCGGGCGGGAACCTCCCCGCCCGGCTCTTGCTTCGATGCTCCCGGCCTCGGGCCGATTGCAAATACGCGCGACCACTTTCGTGTGGCCGGGCGAGCCGATAGCGCCGAGGCGGAGAGAACGATGAGAACCCCCTGTTTACACCTTGGGTGGCAACCTCGAGGCGCTGGACACCTGAGTGGCACGAGCTCTTCGCGAAGAACGCTTTGTCCGGCGCTCCATCCGGCTGCGACCGCGCTCCAAGGAGGCCCTCGCGGCGTCGGCGTCATCTCCGAACATCGTCAACAAGCTCCATGCCATCTCGTAGAAGTGGCCGATGGCTTGCTCGATCGTGATGAACCGTCCCAAGCGGGAGACCAGCACCCCGTTGCCCATCATCAAGATCTGTAGGGCTCTCTGAAATGCGTCGCCGGAATCCAAGCGTCCCTCGTCCATGCAGCGCCGAACCGAATCGACGAGCACCTGAAAGGCTTCCGCCATCCTCGTCGCGACAACGGCGTCGTCAAGCGGGTCCCGGACTGTGGCGCGAAACATATGCTCGTTCTCAATGGCGCTGAAGAAGTAGGCCCATCCCTGGGCGGCGAGGTCGGCGACAGGATCGGTCGTCCGCGGAACCTTGGCCAGTTGTTCGAAGAGGCGGGTGAACCATTCGAGCCGGACCGCGCGCCGGAGGTCGTCCATGCCCTCGAAGTGGGTGTAGATCGCCATCGTCGAAGTACCGACCTCGGAGGCGATCCGCCTCGTCGTTAGGGCCTCGGTTCCCTCCGTCGCGAGCAGCCGGGCTGCGGTCTCGATGAGAGCGAGACGAGTGCTCTCGCTTGCTGCACGCGGGCTCATATGTTGACAGTTTGCCATAGCAGCGTTATATAACAACGTTATGCTTGGGAAGAGGTTGCACCATGACACTCGAAACGGTGCGGACGCCCGGAGGCCAAGCGTGATCAGCAGTTCGCGCAAGAGGCGAATGATCGGCCGCGCCCTGCGGACGCTGGC
>JBIOWR010000128.1:0-5930 GCA_044868775.1 Actinomycetota bacterium | reverse complement strand
CTCCGAGAAGCTCGAAGTGATCGTCGAGCGCGAGGGCTTCACCTGGCGCCAGACCTACGCGCGCGGCAAGGCGACGATGAAGCTTGAGCGCGGCAAGCCGACCAAGCGCTCCGGCACCACGGTCAACTTCTGGCCGGACCCGGAGATCTTCGAGGACCTCGAATTCAAGTTCGACGTGCTGCAGCAACGCTTGCGCGAGCTGTCCTACCTCACCAAGGGCGTCGCGATCACGCTGCGCGACGAGCGCGAGCACCCGGCCGCCGAGTCGACGTACAGGGCGACCGGCGGCATCGCCGACATGGTGAAGGCGCTCAACACCGGCCGCGAGACGCTGAACAAGGTCGTGTACTTCGAGGCCGGCGAGGAGGGGCGCGAGGTCGAGGTGTCGCTGCAGTGGAACTCCGGCTTCAACGAATCGATCTACACCTTCGCGAACACGATCAACACGCACGAAGGCGGCATGCACGAGGAGGGCTTCAAGAAAGCGCTCACCAACGTCGTCAACCGCTACGCGCGCAACAAGAGCTTGCTCAAGGAGAAGGAAGAGAACCTCCAGGGCGAGGACATCCGCGAGGGTCTCGTCGGCATCGTGTCGGTGAAGCTGCGCGAGCCGCAGTTCGAAGGACAGACGAAGACGAAGCTCGGCAACACCGAGATCCGCGGGTTCGTGGAGCGCGTGATGAACGAGCGCCTCGCCGAGTGGTGCGAGGAGCACCCCACCGAAGCGCGCCGCGTCGTCGCGAAGGCCACGCAAGCCGCGCGTGCGCGTCTCGCCGCCAAGAAGGCGCGCGACATCGCGCGCAAGAGCGCGTTCGACTCGGGAGGACTTCCGGGCAAGCTCGCCGACTGCTCGTCGAACGACCCAGACAACACCGAGGTGTTCATCGTCGAGGGAGACTCGGCGGGCGGCTCCGCGAAAGCGGCGCGCAACCGTGAGAACCAAGCGATCCTGCCGATCCGCGGCAAGATCCTCAACGTCGAGAAGGCGCGCCTGCACAAGATCCTGGAGAACCAGGAGATCCAGGCGCTCATCAACGCGATCGGCTGCGGCATCGGCGAGCAGCTCGACCTGGAGAAGCGCCGCTACGGCAAGATCGTGATGCTCACCGACGCCGACGTGGACGGCGCGCACATCCGCACGCTGCTGCTGACGTTCTTCTTCCGCCACATGCGTCCGCTCATCGAGCAGGGCTATATGTACATCGCGCAACCGCCGCTGTATTCGGTGCGGTTCGGCGCGAACGAGGTGCACTACGTGTTCAGCGATCGCGAGCGCGACGAGCTGCTCGCGGCGAACCCGAACCGCAAGTCCGAGGTCGGCCGCTTCAAGGGCCTCGGCGAGATGCCGGCCGAAGAGCTGTGGCAAACGACCATGAACCCCGAGACGCGCCAGTTGCTGCGCGTCGAGCTCGAGGACGCGGCGATCGCCGATCAGGTCTTCGTGGTCTTGATGGGAGAAGACGTCGAGGGCCGCCGCGAGTTCATCCAGAAGAACGCCAAGGAAGCGTTCATCGACGTCTAATTCGAAAACATGGTCAACGAGCCCCTCGAACAGAACATCGAGTTGATCGACCTCGAAGAAGAGGTCAAGAAGTCCTACCTCGACTACGCGATGTCGGTCATCGTCGCGCGCGCGCTCCCCGACGTGCGCGACGGGTTGAAGCCGGTGCACCGCCGCATCCTTTGGGGGATGAACGAGCTGGGCGCTCGCCCGGGAACCTCGTACAAGAAGAGCGCGCGCGTCGTCGGTGAGGTGATGGGTAAGTACCACCCCCACGGCGACCAAGCGATCTACGACGCGCTCGCGCGCATGGCGCAGGACTTCGCGATGCGCTCGCCGCTGGTCGACGGCAAGGGCAACTTCGGCTCGGTCGACGGCGACCCACCGGCCGCATCTCGCTACACGGAATGCCGTCTCGGCGCGATCGCGGTCGAGATGCTGTCGGGGATCGACGAGGAGACGGTCGACTTCGTCGCCAACTACGACAACACCGAGGAAGAGCCGGGCGTGCTGCCGGCGCGCTTCCCCAACCTGCTCGTGAACGGGTCCACCGGCATCGCGGTCGGTATGGCCACGAACATCCCGCCGCACAACCTCGGCGAGGTGATCGACGCGACGATCGCCATGATCGACGAACCCGACCTCGACGTGGCCGCGCTCATGAAATACATCAAGGGCCCGGACTTCCCGACCGGCGGCGTGATCATGGGCAAGCAAGGAATCCGCGACGCGTACACCACCGGGCGCGGGTCGGTGCGCGTGCGCGCCAAGGCCGAGATCGAGGAGACCGCCAAGGGCACGAGCCGCATCATCGTCACCGAGCTTCCGTACATGGTGAGCGGCGACCGTGTTTTGGCGAAGATCGCCGAGCTGGTGGAGAAGAAGATCGTCACAGGCATCACGCCGTCCGCCAAGGCGCTCAAGAACGAGTCGAACCGCCACGGCCTCCGCCTCGTGATCGAATTGAAGCGCGACGCGATCCCGCAAGTCGTCCTGAACAACCTCTACAAGCACACGCAGCTGCAAGATTCGTTCGGCGTGAACTGTCTCGCGCTGGTGGACGGCGTGCAGCCCCGCACGCTCACGTTGCCGCAAGTGCTGAAGCACTACATCGACCATCAGGTCGTCGTCGTGGAGCGGCGCACGCGCTACCGCTTGCGCAAGGCGGAGGAGCGCGCACACATCCTCAGCGGCTTGCTGATCGCGCTGTCGAACCTCGACGAGGTGATCCGCATCATTCGCGCGTCCGACTCGGTGGAGGACGCGCGCGCAGCGTTGATCGCACGGTTCGCGCTGGATGAGATCCAGGCCAACGCCATCCTCGACATGCAGCTGCGCCGCCTCGCCGCGCTCGAGCGCAAGAAGATCGAGGACGAGCACGCCGAGCTGATGCGCAAGATCGCGGAGTACAAGGCGATCCTCGAAGACCCCGCGAAGGTGCGCGCGATCATCAAGGACGAGCTTCGCGAGACCAGGCAGAAGTTCGCCGACAAGCGCCGAACGCAGATCGCCGCCGAAGAAGGCGAGATCGACGTCGAGGACCTCATCGCCGACGACGACGTGGTCATCACGATCTCTCGCTCCGGTTACATCAAGCGCGTGCCGTCGAGCACCTTCCGCACGCAGGGTCGTGGCGGCAAGGGCATCCGCGGCGCCAAGCCCAAGGAAGGCGACATCGTCGCGCACTTGCTGACGACCACCAACCTTTCGTACGTGCTGTTCTTCTCCAACCGCGGCAAGGTGTACCGCATCAAGGCGCACGAGATCCCGGAGAAGGACCGCACCGCGCGCGGCATCTCGTTGCGCAACCTGCTGCCGCTCGCGAGCGACGAGTGGATCGCGGCCGTGATCGACACGCGCGACTACGTCGCCAAGCAATATCTCGTGATCGCGACGAAGCGCGGCGTGATCAAGAAGACGGCGTTCTCCGCGTACGACTCCTCGCGTCGCGACGGCATCATCGCCGTCAACCTGCGCCCGGACGACGAGGTCGTCCAGGTACGCGCGACGTCGGGCGAGGACGAGCTGATCCTCGTGTCTAAGGGCGGCATGGCGATCACCTTCCCCGAGACCGACGTGCGCCCGATGGGCCGCACCGCGACGGGCGTCGCCGGCATGCGCGTCGGCGGCAACGACGAGGTCGTGGCGTTCGACGTCGTCGATCCCAACGGGCAGCTGCTTGTCGTCACCGACGCCGGATTCGGCAAGCGCACCATGCTGTCGCAGTACCCGCGCCAGCGCCGCGGCGGCAAGGGCGTCAAGACCGCGCAGCTCACCTCGCGCCGTGGCGCTATCCGCGGCGCAGCGGTGGTGTTCCCCGGCCACGAGCTGTTCCTCATCTCGTCGGCCGGCGACGTCATCCGCATCAAGAGCGGCGACATCTCCCAGATGGGCCGCTCGACGCAGGGCGTTCGCGTGATGCGGATCGGCTCTGGCGCGCAGGTGTCGGCCATGGCTATGGTGACGGCGGCCGAGGAGGCTTCGGCCGAAGCGACGGAGTAGCCTGCGTTACAGGGGAGCTCGGGTGTCCTACGAGATCCTTCCGCATACCGCCGACATAGGAATCGAGGCGCGAGCCACCGAGGTGGCGGACGTCTTCGCCGAAGCTGCGCGCGGGCTCGCGGCGATCGTCCTCGACGCCTCGCCTTCTTTCTCGGACGACTCGGTCTCGTCGGAGGACATTCGCATCGAGGGCGGCGACCTCGAAGACACCTTCGTGAAGTTCCTCGAAGAGTGCCTCTACCGCTACGAGACCACCGGCATGCTCGTCGTGGGCGCCGCGCTCAAGCACGTTTCGCCGACCCGCGCCGAGGGGGAAGTCTTCGTCGTTGAAGACCCCGAGGCAGCGGGACCCATGATCAAAGCCGTGACCTACCACGGCCTCCTCGTCCAGCGGACGGCGACCGGCTGGATGGCTCGCTGCTACCTGGACGTGTGATGGCCTCTTTCGCCGGGCCGGCTCTCACCGAAGCCGGCCCGTTCGAGTGGGAGATCCCTGTTGGTGCGCGTGGCGACATGCGCGTGCCCGGCCGCGTATTCGCGTCGTCTTCCTTGCTGGAGAAAGCCTCTCGCGACAAGGCCTTGGAGCAAGTGATGAACGTCGCCACGTTGCCCGGCATCGTGCGCGCGTCGTACGCGATGCCGGACGTGCATTGGGGATACGGATTCCCGGTCGGCGGCGTGGCGGCGACGTTGGTGGACGAGGGCGGCGTGATCTCGCCGGGCGGCGTCGGGTTCGACGTGTGCTGCGGCGTGCGCCTGCTGCGCAGCGACATCACCGCTTCGGAGGCGCGCGCGGTGCTGCCCTCGTTGGTGTCGGAGCTTGCGCGCCGCATCCCGCGCGGCACCGGCCGCGACGGGCTCTTGTCGTTGTCCCCTTCGGAGATGACCGACGTGTTGTCGCGCGGCGTCGACGCCGTCTTGGATCGCGGCTTCGGCTGGCCGTCCGACGCGGAGCGTTGCGAGGATCATGGCCGTCTCGACGACGCCGACCCTTCCGCGGTGTCCGAGCGCGCGTTGCTGCGCGGCTCGACGCAGTTGGGATCGCTCGGCGCCGGCAATCACTTCTTGGAAATACAAGTTGTGGATGCGGTCTTCGATCACGAGGCGGCCGCCGCGTACGAGCTGTCGGTGGGAACGCTGGCGGTGATGATGCACACCGGCTCGCGCGGCCTCGGCCACCAAGTGTGTACCGACGAAGTGCACACGTTCATGCCGTTCATGGAGTCCCTCGGGATCACGGTTCCCGACCGCCAGCTTGCGTGCGGACCGGTGTCGTCGCCCGTCGGCCGCAAGTACCTCGCTGCGATGGCCGCCGCCGCGAACTTCGCCCGCGCGAACCGCCACGTCCTCGCGCACGAGACGCGCGCGTGCTTCGAGACCGTGTTTGGCCGATCCGCGTCCGACATGGGAATGCGCCTCGTGTACGACGTGGCGCACAACCTCGCCAAGATCGAGCAGTACTTCGTGGACGGCTCCCTGCGTTCCCTGTGCGTTCACCGCAAGGGTGCAACGCGCGCGTTCGGCCCCGGCCACGACGAGTTGCCCGTTGCGTATCGCTCCGTCGGCCAGCCCGTGCTCGTCCCCGGATCGATGGGAACCGAATCGTGGGTGCTGGCCGGCACCGCGGAAGGCCGTGACAAGTCGTTCTGGTCAACGTGCCACGGAGCCGGCCGCACAATGAGCCGCACCCAGGCGAAGAAGCAGATGAGCGGCAAGGAGCTGTCGGCGTCGTTGGCCGCCGCTGGTGTGCTCGTGAACGCGACGCAATGGGGCCTGCTGGCGGAAGAGGCTCCGTATGCGTATAAGGATGTGTCCGCGGTCGTCGAGGTATGCGAGGGGGCGAGACTATCCAAGAAGGTGGCGCGCCTGCGCCCACTGGCGGTCGTCAAGGGCTAGCGCCCGGACGATCGATGTCCACCGTCCCGGG
>JBIOWR010000127.1:0-13392 GCA_044868775.1 Actinomycetota bacterium | reverse complement strand
CGAAGCCGCTGGCGACGAACAGCTCGTCGGCGAGCGCGAAGGCCAGGTCGCCGACGAGCACGGCGGCCGAGTCGCCGAAGCGCCGCGAGTCGGCGCGCCGCCCGGCCTCGCCGGCGAACCGGTTCTGTACCGTGGCCTCGCCCCTGCGCAACGAGGAGGCGTCCATCACGTCGTCGTGCACGATCGCGAAGGTGTGCAGCAGCTCGAGGCTCGCCGCCAGCCGCACGATCGCAGGGTCGTCGCCCCCACCGCCCGCGCGGTACCCCCAGTAGCAGAACGCCGGCCGCAGACGCTTGCCCCCGGCATGCACCACGCGCGCCACCTCGTCCACCAGGCGGCGCTCGTCGCCCGCCGGCACCTCGGCCGCGGCGGCGGCCAGGAACGCCTCCAGGACGTCGTCGACGCGCCTGCGCAGCTCGTCGGTCCCTGGGTACCCGCTCATGCGGCCAGTCTCGCCGGTCGCCCGGGCCGGCATCAACCCGATTCGAGGCGCCGCCCGGCCGCGGCTATCATTCGGAGTCCCGGAGGCCTCGTTGACGCTGATTCGTAGACTTTCGCTCGCCGCGACCATCGCCACCCTCATCCAGATCGGAAGCGGGGGCCTCGTGCGCGCAACCGGCTCCGGCGAAGGCTGCCCCGACTGGCCCCGCTGCTTCGGCCGCTGGATCCCGCCGTTCGAATACCACGCGCTCGTCGAGTACTCCCACCGGTTCATCGCGAGCGCGGCGATCCTGCTCGTGCTGGCCACCGCGGTGGTCGCCGTCGCGCGCCACCGACGCGAGCCGCGCATCATCTGGCCCTCGCTCGCCGCCGCCGCCACGATCATCGGCCTCGCCGGCATCGGCGCCGCGGTGGTGAACACGGGGCTCAACGAAGGTCTCGTCACCGCGCACATCTTCATCGCGATGCTGCTCGTCGGCGCGCTCGTGTACACGACCGTGAACGCCGCGTGCATCGATCGCTTCCAGCGCGGCAAGGTCAAAGAGCCGATCGATCCAACCACCGCACGCCTTTCAACGGCCGCAGCGATCGCGGTGCTCGCGCTCATCCTCGTCGGCGCCGACGTGCGCGGGTCCGGCGCGGCGCTCGTCTTCCCGGATTGGCCGCTCATGAACGGCAGTTTGATCCCCGATTTGGGAGGGCTGGCGACGCGCCATTTCCTCCACCGTCTCGCCGCGCTCGTCGCCGGGCTCGTGCTGCTGTGGTTCGTGGTTCGAGCGCGGCGCGAGCGACCCGGGGACTTCGCCGTACGCACCTTCGCGACGATCGCCGGCGCGTTGTTCGTGCTCCAGTCCGTCATCGGCGCCGCGCAAATCTGGAGCGCGCTCTCGCCCGCGCCGGTTGCGCTCCACGTATGGATCTCGAGCTTGATATGGGCGTCGCTCGTCGCGGCCTTCACCGTCACGCGCCGCCTCGCCGCGTGCGCGGTGCCGCAACCGCCTGCGGGCCGGCGCGCCGCGACCAAGCGATCGGTCCGCATGTCGTTCGCGGACGAGACAGGCGCCGTCTCACTCCCGGATCTCGCGCCCTCGCCGCTCGGCGCACGCCTGCGCGCGTACTACCAACTGATGAAGCCGCGCATCATCCTGCTGCTGCTCATCACCACCGTTCCCACGATGATCCTCGCGGCGCGCGGCATGCCGGGCACGTGGCTGGTCGTCGCGACGCTCATAGGCGGCACGCTCGCGGCCGGCAGCGCCAACTCGATCAACTGTTACGTCGACCGCGACATCGACTCCGTGATGCGGCGCACGCGCAACCGTCCGATCCCTGCGCACACCGTAGAGCCCGGGAGCGCGTTGCGGTTCGGTATCGGGACCGGTGTGATCGCGTTCGTATGGCTCACGTGGCAGGTGAACCTGCTCGCGGCGTCACTCGCGGTCGGCGCGATCCTGTTCTACGTGTTCGTGTATACGCTCGCGCTCAAGCGCTCGACGCCGCACAACATCGTGATCGGCGGAGCGGCGGGCGCCGTGCCCGTGCTCGTCGGATGGGCCGCCGTCACCGGGCGTCTCGACGCCGCGCCGGTCTTGCTCTTCCTCATCATCTATTACTGGACGCCGCCGCATTTCTGGGCGCTCGCGATGAACTACGAGCACGACTACGAGTCGGCGAAGGTGCCCATGCTCCCGGTGATCGCGAGCGTCGCCGACACCACGCGCCAGATCGTGTTGTATTCGCTGCTGCTCGTCGCGGTGACGTTGCTGTTCTATCCCGTCGCGCGCATGGGCTTCGTGTACCTTGCCGCGACCGTGGCGCTCGGCGCGGTGTTCATGCGCTACGCGGTGCGCTTGCACCGCGACCCCACGACGCACAACGCGATGGGGCTGTTCAAATACTCCATCACCTATCTCACGTTGCTGTTCGGCGCCGTTGCGCTGGACACGCTCGTCCACGTCGGCTGAACGTCACACCGCCGCGCGATCTTCCTCCTCGTTACCGCCGTGCGGCGCTTCGCGGCGATGGCGCGCGCCCGATTCGTCGAGGCGAACCACGACGTCGGCTCTGCGCGGCTGCACGAGCACGGCGTATAGGGCGAAGAGCGCACCCGCTGCGAGCGTGATGGAGGACGCGCGCGCCGCGCCCGTGGACGCGGCGATGAGCCCGCCGGCGAGCGCCCCGAGCGCTTGGCCCGCCATCGTCAATCCCTGGAGCAACCCGAACGCCGACGAGCGCAGGTGGTTCGGCAAGCGCGAGCCCACCACCGTGCTCGCCGGAACCGTGAGCGCGAACACGATGCCGGTGAAGAAGAACGGGAGCACGGCGAGCGGATACGTTCGCACGACGGCGAACAAGATCGCGGCCGCGACGGATCCGAACAGCGCGAGCACGGCGGCGGCGCGAAGCAATGCACGATGATCGCCGGTTCGCGGCGCGAAGCCGGCGGCGAAGATCGACCCCGCCGGGACTGCGGCCGCCAGCACGCCGAGCGCGCCCCGCGACGCGCCGATCTCTCGCGCGAACACCACGACGAGCGCCTCCGCCGCCATGCCGCACCCGGCGCAGACGGCGGCAAGCACCGCCGCCCTTCGCAAGTACGTGTCGCCGAACAACGCACGCCCCGCCGAACGGAGACGCCCGCGCACCACCCGCTCCACGCCCGCGACTCTCCTCCCGCCGCGAACGCGCGCGATGAACAAGGCCGAGGCGAGGAACGACATCGCATTCACCATGAGCGCGGTGCGCGCGCTCGTTACCGCCAGCAACCCGCCACCCAGCATGTATCCCGCGAGCAGCGACGCTTGGTACGTGATCATCGAGAGGGCAACCGCATCCCCGTAACGTTTCTTCGTGGAGATCTCCGGCAGCAGCGCCGCTCGCGCGCTCTCGAACGCGGGCGTTGCCGTTCCGGCGAGCGCGACCGCCACCAGCAGGAGCCACGTCGGAACCGGCGCGGCCACGAGGAGGAACAGCGCCGCGCGCACGAGGTCGGCGGCAATCATGATCGTGCGGCGCGGGAAGCGATCGCCCAGCGTCGCAAGCAGCTGGCCGAGCCCGAACCACGGCAGCATCGACAGCGCCGTGACCAGCGCGGTAAGCGACGCGGAGCCGGTGCGCTGATAGACGAGCGCAGCGAGCGCGATACGTGCGCCCCAATCACCGAGCTCGCTGACGACTTGCGCCGTCCACAGCCTGCGAACGTCGGGGATCGCAAGCACCGAAACCGTGGTACGAATCCTCGTCATCCTGGTTGCCCTCCGTACGCCGGAAGCCGCGTCACTTTCGGCAGCACCGTACCGCATCCTGCTCGGTGCTCGAGGAGCGAAACATGCCGCAAACGCACCATTTTCATGGGTGCGTTTGGACACATCGGCGCGAGGCGGAAACGTGAGCGGCGGGCCCGAAGAGCCCGCCGCTCGTCGTACGACGTGACGACTAGAAGTCGTCGTGCCCGCCCATACCCGGGGTGGGCGCCGGCGGGTTCTTCTCCGGCTTCTCCGCAACGACCGCTTCGGTCGTGAGGAAGAGCGCGGCGATCGACGCGGCGTTCTGCAACGCGGAGCGCGTCACCTTCGCCGGGTCGATGACTCCCGCCTTGAACATGTCCACGTACTCGCCGGTGTCGGCGTTGAGGCCGAATCCCGGGTCGAGGTTGCGGACCTTCTCCACGATGACGCCACCCTCGAGGCCGGCGTTCACCGCGATCTGCTTTACCGGCTCTTCGAGCGAACGGCGCACGATCAACATCCCCGTGCGCTCGTCGCCTTCGAGCTCGAGCTTGTCGAGAGCGACCTGCGCCTGCAGCAGCGTGACGCCGCCGCCGGCCACGATGCCCTCTTCCACCGCTGCCTTGGTCGCCGAGACGGCGTCCTCGATGCGGTGCTTCTTCTCCTTCAGCTCGACCTCGGTGGCCGCGCCGACCTTGATGACCGCGACGCCGCCGGACAGCTTCGCGAGCCGCTCCTGCAGCTTCTCACGGTCGTAGTCGGAGTCGGTCTTCTCGATCTCGGCCTTGATCTGGTTGATGCGGCCCTTGATCTGCTCGGGGTCGCCCGATCCCTCGACGACGGTCGTCTCGTCCTTCGTGATGACGATCTTGCGCGTCTTGCCGAGCATGTCGAGCGAGGTGTTCTCGAGCTTGAGCCCGACTTCCTCGCTGATGACCTGGCCGCCCGTGAGGATCGCGATGTCCTGCAGCATCGCCTTGCGGCGGTCGCCGAAGCCCGGCGCCTTGACCGCAACGCTGCGGAACGTTCCGCGGATCTTGTTGACGACCAGCGTCGCGAGCGCCTCGCCTTCGAGGTCCTCGGCGACGATCACGAGCGCCTTGCCGGACTGCATGACCTTCTCGAGCACCGGAAGCAGATCCTTCACCGCGCTGATCTTCTGGTTGGCAATGAGGATGAGCGGCTCGTCGAGCACGGCCTCCATGCGCTCCGGGTCGGTGACGAAGTACGGCGAGATGTAGCCCTTGACGAAGCGCATTCCTTCGACCAGCTCCAGCTCGAGACCGAAGGTCTGCGACTCCTCGACGGTGATGACGCCGTCCTTGCCGACCTTGTCCATCGACTCCGCGATCATCGAACCGATCTCGGGGTCGTTGTTGGCGGAGATCGACGCGACGTGCGCGATCTCTTCCTTGTCCTCGATCTCCTTCGCGGCGTCCTTGATGGACTCGACCACGCGGTCGACGGCCTTCTCGATGCCCTTCTTCAGGCCCATCGGGTTGGCGCCGGCGGCGACGTTGCGAAGACCTTCCTTCACCATCGCCTGCGCGAGGAGCGTCGCGGTCGTCGTCCCGTCACCGGCGACGTCGTTCGTCTTCTTCGCAACTTCCTTCACGAGCTCCGCGCCGATCTTCTCGAACGGGTCCTCGAGCTCGATCTCCTTGGCGATCGAGACGCCGTCGTTGGTGATCGTGGGCGCGCCCCACTTCTTCTCGATCACGACGTTGCGGCCCTTGGGGCCGAGCGTGATCTTGACGGCGTTCGCGAGCTGGTCCATCCCGCGCTCGAGAGCCCGCCGCGCCTCCTCATCGAAGGCAATCATCTTGGCTGGCATCCACATCCCTCCCTTGGGTGGTGGCTTGTGTTGTTTGCCCTGCTCAGGGGCCTGTCACCGCCGGGTTCGCGGCTCTAGCACTCCCGGCCCCCGAGTGCTAAGCCATTTTATAGCCCCAGCCGCTCCGCGTTAGCAAGTCCCGCCTCCGAGTGCCAAAGGCGGATGGGAGCGCTCGCGGCCCGCCGCCCCGCTCAACCCGTGTTCACCCAATGAGCCTCAGGCTCACCTGTTGAACACGACTCGCGAACGGTGTCTCGTCCGTCGCGCGCGCGTCGTCGACAGCGGTGCACATGACGAAGGGCCTCGGGAGAGGCCCTTCGAACCTTCGGTGAATCAGTTGCTGCGCTCAGCGGCGCTTCTTCGCGGCCTTCTTGGCAGTCTTTCTCTTAGCTGCCTTCTTGGCGGTCTTCTTCGCCGCCTTCTTGGCCGTCTTCTTGGCAGCGGTCTTCTTCTTCGCCGCCTTGCGCTTCTTTGCCGGCACCGACCCACCTCCTCCGTTCGGGAGAGGCGCGCTCCTCCATCATGGAGCGCGAATCGTTCGCGACTATAACGATCGAAGCAAACAGCATCAAGCGATCGGATGAATTTCTTGGAACGACGCGCGCTATCGCGCCGGCGTTACGCGGCCGATCGTCAGCAACGGTTGAAGCGCGCTGTGACGAACGATCAAGTCCGCGAGCGTCGTCTCGGCGAACACGTCGCGCACGGCGGCCTCCACGCGCGACCACAACTCTTGCAGTCCGCAGTGATGCGTTTGCGGGCACGACTCGTCGTGCGGATCGAGACAGAACATCGCGGAGAGCGGACCTTCGAGCACCTCGATCACTTCGGCAACGGTGATCAGCTCGGGATCACGCGCGAGCGAGCAGCCGCCACCGGCGCCGCGATACGACTGCACCAAACCGGCTTTGTGCAACGCGGCCAACTGATGCTCGAGGAAGCGCAACGGGATGTCTTGGTTGCGTGCGATCTCGCGTGCCGGAATGGAGCCCTCGCCGCGACGGCGGCCGAGCTCCATCAACGCGCGGAGCGCGTACTCGGTGCGAAGAGAGAAACGCAGCATCTGCTCACCCGGGATGGCTGTTTACCAGCAAAAAGATTACTCGCACGCGCGATGGGCGGTCAACGGAAACGCCCGGCGCAAGTCTCGGAAACGCCGCCTTCACCCTCCGGCGACGGCCGGGATGATGGAGACCTGCGTGTCCGATTGCACCGGTGTTTGCAAGCCCTGCAAGAAGCGGATGTCCTCGTCGCCGACGTACACGTTGACGAAGCGGCGGATCGCTCCGGTGTCGTCGCAAAGCCGCTCGCGCAGCCCCGGGAACTGCGAGTCGAGCGACGCGAGGAGCTCGGCCACGGTGGCGCCTTCGCCGTGGACCTCCGCTTGCCCCTGCGTGATCGATCGCAGCGGAGTCGGGATGCGCACGCTCACGCTCACGGCTTGATCCCCAGCTCGTCGAGCTTCGTCTCGAACTCGTCCAGCGACGGTTTGATCTCGAGCGTCGGCACTTCGTCGCTCACGGCTTCGATCGTCTTGAGCCCGTCGCCGGTGATGAGCGCGACCGTGCGTTCTCCGGCGCGCACGACGCCCTGCTCGGCGAGCTTCTTCAAGCACGCGATGACGACGCCGCCGGCGGTCTCTGCGAAGATGCCTTCGGTGCGCGCGAGGAGCTTGATGCCTTCGACGATCTCTTCGTCGGTCACGTCCTCGATGCCGCCGCCCGACTCGCGCACGGCCTTGACCGCGTAGTAACCGTCCGCGGGGTTTCCGATCGCGAGCGACTTGGCGATGCCGGTCGGCTTCACCGGGCGGATCGCGTCGGTGCCCGCCTTGAACGCGGTCGCAACCGGCGCGCACCCGCTCGCTTGCGCGCCGCTGATGCGCGTGGGGTGCTCGTCGATGAGACCGACGCGCGTGAACTCGTCGAGCCCGCGCTTGATCTTCGTCAGCAGCGAACCGCTCGCGATCGGCGCGACCACGTGATCGGGCGCGCGCCATCCGAGCTGCTCGGCGATCTCGAACGCCAGCGACTTGGAGCCTTCCGCGTAGTACGGCCGGACGTTCACGTTCACGAACGCCCACTCGTAGGTGCCGGCGAGCTCGGAGCACAGCCTGTTCACGTCGTCGTAGGTTCCGCGCACCGCGACGAGCGTGGGGCCGTAGACGGCGGTCATGACGATCTTGCCGCGTTCGAGGTCGGCGGGAATGAAGATGAACGCGCGCAGGCCCGCATTCGCCGCGTGCGCCGCGGTCGCGTTGGCGAGGTTGCCGGTGGAGGCGCATGCCACGGTCTCAAACCCGAACTCGCGCGCGACCGTCAGCGCAACCGAGACGACGCGATCCTTGAAGGAGTGCGTCGGGTTCAGCGTGTCGTTCTTGAGCCAGAGGTCGCGCAGCCCGAGCGCCTCGCCCAGGCGCGGCGCCGGCATGAGCGGCGTGAGGCCGGCGCCGAGGTCCACGCGCTTCTCGCCGCCGGGCAGCAGGTCCGCGTAGCGCCAGATCGAGCGCGGCCCCGCCTCGATGCGCTCGCGCGAGATCGTCCTGGCGATCTCGTCGTAGTCGAAGACCACCTCCAGCGGCGCGAAGCAGAATTCGCACACGTGGAGTGGCTCGACCGGGTACTCCCGGCCGCACTCCCGGCAACGCAAGGACTCGATTCGGCCCACGGTGCATCAAGGATAGGCCATACGCCCGGCGAGGGCATATCGGTTTTGCTCACTGGAACAGGAGCGAGAGGTCGAAGGTGGTTCCGAGGGCGATCGCAACCGGGCGGGTGCCGAGGCCGAGCTTGGTGACGCCGCCGGTGAGCCTCCAGGTGATCGGGCCGCAATCGTCGGAGGGCCGGCAGCGCGCGGCGTTGGTGTACACGATGGTGTTCGGGCCGATCCACGCCGGTTGCACGCCGCTGCGAGACACGGTGCGATCCGTTCCCGCCGCCATGTCGTACACGTGGATCGACAGCTCGTCTTCGGTGCGCTCGTACACGAGCTTCGATCCGTCGCGCGACAGCACCGCGCCGGAGCTGTTGCGGACGGCGCCGATCGGACGCACGCGGCCGGAGCCGACGTCGAGCACGTGCCACGCGTACGGCGCAACGAAATCCTCGTACACGATCTCGCGATCGCCGGGGAGCCAGTGCGCTTGGGTGGCGACCTTCGGCGGGATGAGGTCGCGGCCGCCGCTGATCACGAACATCGTTGGATATGTGGAGTCGCCGGGAGAGCCGGCGCCGGTGACGACCACGAGCGCCTTGGTGCCGTCGGACGACCACTCGACACGTTGATCGTCGATCGCTACGCCGTCGCGGCCGAGCGCCGATGCGAAGCGCCGGCGCTCGGCCACCGTCCCACCCCGGTTCCACACGTAGAACCCATATCCGCGATCGTCGTAGCCGACGAAGCCGACCGCCGTGCGACGCGGGCTCCACGCATACGCGCTTATGTTCACCGCCGTCGTGAACAGCGTGCGCGCGCGTCCTCCGTTCACCGATATCTCACGCAAGTGATAGCGCACGGCGTCGCCGTCGCCGGTGGACTCCACGTACGTCACCAGCGCCGCGGTCTCGAACTGCGCGTGAGAGATGCGCTGCCCTCGCGCGATCACACGTTCGGTGTTCGTCGCGAACGAATACACCGAGATCGAATCGTTTTCAAAGGAGTAATACACCGCGAGCTTCGCGGTCGCGAGGCTGGGCGTGGGAGACGGGCTAAGCGACGCGCTCGGCGAGACGAGACTGGGTGACGGCGAGGGCACGGTCGGCGACGACGAAGGCGTCTGCGGGCTCGCGGTGCACGCGCCGAGCGCAAGCCCCGCACCCGCAAGAAACACCACCATCAAACGCAACGCCACGCACCTCCCCGGCGTGCATTCTTCGCGCTCGGCTGCGAGTAGTCCAGGATGCCCGGGTACGATGGCAAGCCGTGAAGCCCTTTCCCGGCGACCTCGCCTCTCTGCAGCCGCGCGTCGTGTACACCGACCTCGACGGCACGATGCTCGGCCGCGGGGGCGCGTTCAACCGTGATCCCGACGGAAACCCCGTCACCGAGCCGATGCTCGCGCTCGTCGACGCGCAGCGCTCGGGCATCGACGTGGTGCCGTGCTCGGGCCGCGCGGTTCGCGGCCTCGTAGGCGACGGACGCATCCTCGGCATGGACACCGTCATCGCCGAGATGGGCGCGGTCGTCGCGTACGAGAACGGCCGCGAGGTCGTGACGATCCTCGGCGAGTATCCGGGCGGCGACGAGCTGCCGACGCGTTTCATGGAGGACACCGGCGCGATCAAGCTCCTGACGGAGCGCTTCCCGCGCAGGATCGAGCTGCACCTGCCGTGGGCGCGCTACCGCGAGTACACGCAGCTGTTCCGCGGCTTGATCGACACCGAGGAAGCAAACGCAGCGCTTGCCGACGCCGGCTTCGGATGGCTGGAGATCGTCGACAACGGACAGCTCCACTCGGCATATCTCGATCTCGAGCCCGGCACGGCGCACGCATACCACCTGCTGCCGCGCGGCGTGTCGAAGGGAAAGGCGATCGCCGTGGACCGGCAACGCCGGAGCCTGAGGCAAGAGGAGTGCATCGCGATCGGGGATGCGATCGCCGACCTCGAGATCGCGGGAGAGGTCGCCGCCCTCGTGCTCGTCGGCGACGCGGTCGCGCGCGACCCCGAGCTGGCGCGACGTGCGAGCGCGATCGACAACGTCATCGTGACCGAACGGCCCGGCATCCTCGGCTGGACCGACGCGATGAGGCTGCTGGTGTGAGCGCTCGCTAGTCGGGCGCTATCACGTGCCGCCGCTTCTCCCACGCGTACACCGCGAGGATCTTTACGGTCGCCACGCTCGGCACGACCACGAGCATGCCGGCGATGCCCGCGAGCGTTCCTCCCGCGAGCAGCGCGAGCATCACCGTGATCGGATGCAGCTTCACGGTGCGGCCCATCACGTTCGGGCTCACGATGTGGTTGTCGATCTGCTGCACGATGAGCAGCACGACGGCCGCTTGCCACGCCTTGTTCGGGTTGCCGGAGACGAGTCCGAGGAACACCGCGGGAACGGCTCCGATGAACGGACCGATCAGCGGCACGAGGTTGAAGATGCCGCACACGAGACCGACCACGATCGCGAACGGGAGCCGCACCGGCCAGGACAGCAGCACCCCCGACGCCACCCCTACGAACACCGCGACGAGCAGCTGTCCACGGAAGAAACCTCCCAGCGCGCCGCCCACTTGCTCGGCGAGACGCAGCGCGTCGGCCCGGCGCGCGGGCGGGATCAAGTTGCGCGCTCCCTCGCGAATCTTCGGCAGATCGACGAGCACGTAGAACGACAGCACCATCGCGAGCAAGAACACGATCAGCACCTGCAAGATGCCCTCGCCGACCGCGCGAATGCGTCCCACGAAGTCGATCACGGCTTCGCGGTGGGTCTCCACGAACGACACGATCTGATCGCTGGATGCACGCACCCGGAAGCTCCAGCCCCGATCTTGCGAGAAGTCGTTCACCGCGCGCGCCGACCGCTGGAGATATTCGGGGAGCCGGTCCAGAAACGCACCGATTTGGTCGGCGATGAGCGGCACGAGGTTCACGAGGATCGCGGCGACGATGCCGACGAACACGAGGTACACGATCAGCGTCGCCCACACGCGCGAGAGCCGCGTGCGCACGACGAGCTTGTTCACGATGGGGTTGAGCAGGAACACGATGACGAGCGCGAGGGCGAGCGGCGCGAACGCTCCGCGAATGGGGTAGAGCACGTAGCGGTAGAGGATCCAGACGAGGACCAGCACGCCGATGATCGACCACGACAGCACGCCGATGCGCCGGAGCCGCCCGCCGAGCTCACCCGAACCCCAGCTCTGCACCATGGGTGCGATCATATCGGTGCACTCGCTCCACGCTTGCGCGAGTGGTGTGCGGGACGCGGGGTATGATTCCTCGCGATGCCCGATAACGTGCACCTCCACGTCCCGACCCCGGCAAAGTCTCTCGGCGACTACGCCGCGGTGGTCGGGCGCGACGTGGTCGCCGAGCTTCGCGAGCAAGCGGAACCCTTCAAGGGCGCGCGCATCCTCAACGTCAACTCCACCGCGTACGGGGGTGGCGTGGCGGAGCTTCTGTACACGATCGTCCCGCTCATGCGCGACCTCGGCATCGACGCCGAGTGGCGTTTGCTCGAGGGCCACGACGACTTCTTCCACGTGACGAAGGCAATGCACAACGCGCTGCAAGGCGCGACCGTTCCGTGGACCTCCGAGATGGAAGCGATCTACATGAAGGTCGCCGAGGACAACGCCGAGCTGTTCCCGACCGACTATGACTTCGTCATCATCCACGATTCGCAACCGGCCGGAATCCTGCGGCAGCTCATCGAGGACAAGGGGCATCCGCGTGGCAAGTGGATCTGGCGCTGCCACATCGACCTCACGGAAACATTCGACCCCGTGTGGAGCTTCGTGCGCCCGATGGTCGACCTCTTCGACGCGGCGGTGTTCACGATGGAGGACTTCGTCAAGGCCGACCTCGAAGGCCCGCGCATCGCGCTGATTCCTCCGTCGATCGATCCGCTGTCGATCAAGAACATCCCGATGGACCCGTTCATGGTCGAGGAGGTCATGCGCCGGTACGGCATCGACATGGACCGGCCGATGATCCTCCAGGTGTCGCGCTTCGATCCGTGGAAGGATCCCAAGGGAGTGATCGACGCGTACCGCATGGTGCGCGAGCAAGTACCCGGCGTGCAGCTCGCGCTCATCGCGTCGATGGCGCACGACGACCCCGAAGGATGGCGCGTGTACACCGAGGTCGACGAGTACCGTCAAGGAGACGAGGACATCAAGCTCCTCTCCAACCTGCAAGACGTGGGTGGTCTCGCCGTGAACGCGTTCCAGCGCGCGGCCGACGTCGTGGTGCAAAAGTCGTTGCGCGAAGGCTTCGGCCTCGTCGTTGCGGAAGCACAGTGGAAGCGCAAGCCCGTGATCGGCGGCAACGCCGGTGGCATCCGCTTGCAGATCCTCGAAGGACAGACGGGCTTCCTCGTGAACTCTTCCGAGGAGTGCGCGCAGCGCATCACGCACCTGCTCACCGACGCGGAGACCTCGCGCGTCATGGGCGCGTGGGCGCACCAGCACATCAAGGAGAACTTCCTCTCGACGCGCAACATCGCGGATTGGCTGGACCTCTTCACGAAGCTCTCGCTGTGATGCCGTGATGCGCAACCGGCTCGTCGTCGCGTCGAACCGCGGCCCCCTGTCGTACGAAGAAGCGCCCGACGGCTCGCTCACGGCGCGCCGCGGCGCGGGCGGACTGGTCACCGCGGTCGGCGGCGCCGTCACCGGACGCGACGACGCGTTGTGGATCGCAGCGGCGCTCTCGACGGACGATCGCCGCGCCGCACACGAGAACGCAGGCGGCCTCATGGAGGCAGCGGGCTATCGCGTGCGCCTCCTCGATGTTCCGCCGGAAACCTACGACCGCTACTACAACGTGATGGCGAACCGCTTCTTGTGGTTCATCTGCCATTACTTGTGGGACCCCGCGCGCACGCCGATGATCGGCGAAGAGGAGCGCCTCGCGTGGCAGGCGTACGAGGACGTGAACCGCCGCTTCGCCGATGCGATCGAAAGCTCCGCCGACGAAGGCGCGGTCGTGATGGTGCAGGACTACCACCTCGCGCTCGTGCCGGCGATGCTGCGTTCGGTACGGCCGGACTTGCGCACCGGCATCTTCTGGCACATCCCGTTCCCGCACGCCGACTACTTGCGCTTGCTGCCCGACCGGTGGAACCGCAGGCTCCTCGAAGGCTTGCTCGGCGCCGACCTCGTCGGCTTCCACACGCAGCGCTGGGCGCGCGCGTTCATCGGCGCGGTGCACGACGTGCTCGAAAACCAAG
>JBIOWR010000126.1:0-6377 GCA_044868775.1 Actinomycetota bacterium | reverse complement strand
CGATGCCGAGGTGTGCGGTGATCCGCGAATTCCCGAGCAGGAACCACAGGAGCGCGACGAGCGCAACCGCTCCGATCGAGCCCAGCATCGTGCCCTTCACCACGTCGTTGTGCGCGACGTGCGCGAGCTCGTGCGCCACGACGAGGTCCACTTGATCGGGAGTGGACTGTTGCAACAGCGTGTCGTACAGCACGACACGTTTCGTGGAGCCGAGCCCCGAGACGTACGCGTTCTGTCGCGTGGTCCGCCGGCTCGCGTCGGCGACGAGCACGTCCCCCACGCGCACGCCGGCGTGGGTGCCGAGCTCGACTACGCGTTCGCGCAGCGCGGGCTCCACCGGCGTGAATCTGTTGAACAGCGGCTCGTAGACCAGCGGCCAGATCATCGACAACACGACGGTGAGCACAACGGCGCCCGCGCCGGCCGCGAGGGGCCAGCCGCGCGGCAACCACCGCACGAGCGCGAAGAACGCGAGCGCCACGACGGCGGCAAGCACGATCTCGAACACGAGTCCCTTGGCGATGTCGCTCAGCAAGCCGAACGCATTTCGCGTCGAGAGTCCCCATGAGCGGTCGAGCGCCTCGCGCGCGGCGACGAGCGGAAGGTTCACGACCTTCAGCACGACGGTCACGAGCGCTGCCAGGACGAGCGCTTGCAACCACCACTTGCTGCCGGCCGCTCGCTCGGCGATCTCGCCGAGGCGCCGCGTGCCTGCGGCGAGGCCGATCACGAGGAGGATCGCGATCTCGGCGCCGAGGCTCGCGAACGACAGCACGTATGCGGGCGTGCGGTAACGGCGCGACCGTGCGAGGTCTTCTTCGCTGAAGTAGTCGCGAACCCGCGCTTTTTGCGGTGCCGCGTGCGCGGCGGCCGGCATCATCACGAGGACGGCGCCGAGCAGCATGCCGGCTACGAGCGCGCGACTGCGTGTCACGGTTTCGAACCGGTGCGGTATGCGATGACGTCGACGCTTTCGAGCGTGACCAGGCCGTCGGCCACCATCTCGTCGAGCAGAGGGATGATGCGGCGGATGCGCTCCTCTTCGTCGACGATCTCGATGACGACCGGCAGATCCTCGCTCAAGCGCAAGATGCGGGCGGTGTGGATGCGCGAGCTTGCGCCGAAGCCTTCGATGCCGCGCACGACCGTGGCGCCGGCAAGCCCCTCTTCGCGCACGCGCTCCACGATCGCTTGATAGAGCGGCTTGCCGTGCCAGGTGTCGGATTCCCCGACGAAGATGCGGAGGAGCTTGCCGCGTCCTTCGATCTTCACAGCAACCGTCCCAGCCACATGCCGCAGAACACGGCGACGAGCCCGGCTGCCATGCTGCCGAGCGCGTTGGCGGCGCCGAGCATCCACGCGCCGTCCTCCCACAGGCGGGCGGTTTCGAAGGCGAGCGTGGAGAAGGTCGTGTACGCGCCGAGGAATCCGATGGTGATCGCGGATCGGTACGCGGGGTCGAGGCGGAACCGCTCGGTGAGGACCGTGAAGAGGAATCCGAGCGCGAACGCGCCGGTGACGTTGACGACGAACGTGCCCCAGGGGAAGGCGCCGTGTGCGCGTCGCGACACGAAGCTTTCGAGGCCGTAGCGTGCGACGGCGCCGGCGGCGCCGGAGATTCCGATGAGTGTGGTCGTGCGCAGTGCCCGGCCCCTTTCGTTCGTCGTCTGGTTGCGCGTTGTCGTGTAGTCCGGTCGTCTCGTTTCAGCCGCGAAGTCTAGCTGGAGGCGTCCTCCTCCACGACTTCGAGCCCGATCGTCAACCGACCGCGGACGATCGACACGAGGCCCGGTGCGCCGACGAGGTTGCGGCGCTCGCCGATGACGATAGCGTCGAAGCCGCGCGCTGCCTCCTCGACGATGACGTCTGCGGGCGCGCCCGAGCGGAGGCGTTCGTTCGCGTGGACGCCGCGTTGCTTCGCGGTGCGGTGTGCTTGGGCGAGGAGCTCACGCGCGAACTCTTCGTCGTGCTTCTCGCCCGACGTTTGGAATTGCGCTTGCCTGGCGCGCCACAGCCGCGGCGGAACGATGGCGAGGAGCGTGAGAGAGAGGTCCTTGTCGCGCGCGCGTTCGACGGCGACGTCCAGAGCGCGCCGGCCCGTCTCGGAGCCGTCGACGAGGACCAAGAGGCCGCCGGCCTCTTCGCTCATGCCTCCAGCCTAGCGGCGGCGAGCGGAGCGGCGTGCCGGGGTGCGACGCCTCGCGGTTGTGCGCGCAGGCGTACGGCGTCTGGTTGTCGCTCGCGCGGGCGTGCGCCGCTTGGTCGTCGCGCGTGCGGGCGTGCGCTTCTTAGCGCGTGCGGTGCTGCGCGTCCTGACGGCGGGGCGACGCGTGACGGTGCGTCGCTTGACGGCGGCGGGGCGGCGCGCAGTCGTGCGCTTCTTGGCCGGCGGACGCCTGGCAGTCGTGCGTTTCTTCGCAGGCGGGCGGCGAGCGGTGGTTCGTTTCTTCGCGGGCGGGCGTCTCGTCGCGGTGCGCTTCTTCGCGGGGGCGCGCGTGCGTGAGCCCGCGCGCGGGCGTGAGCGGGCGGGAGTGCGCGAGGAGCGCGGGCGGGCGGCGGGGCGCGCGGTGTTCTCCGCCTGGCGGGCCGCGGCCTTCTTGCCGTTCTTCACCCAGCCGATGTCCGCGGCGAGGCGATTTGCCGGAGAGAGCTTGCGCGCGTGGGGCTCGTACCGCCACACCGCACGCTGCTTACGGCCGCGGAAGGAGAACTCCAGCGATACCACCCACGGCTGTCCGTCCTGACGCGTCGCGTCCCACGCTTCGGCAAGCTGATCGTCGTTCATGCGCACGTGACGGCTGCGCAAGTTTTGCGCCACGGCTTCCCCGAGGGGCGCGCCGGACGGGCCTGCCTTGGGCTTCTCGAGCCACACGCTCTGCACCGACGCGACGACGCCGAACTTCTCCTCGAGGATCGGCCCGTAGAAGCGCTCCACCCATCCGACCTCGACGCCGGCGCGCTCGGCGACGTCGTGCGGCGAGTGGCCGGCGCGCAACAAGCGCTGCACCTCTCGCGGCGGCAGCTTCGACTCGGTCGGGACCTCAGAAGCGCGCGCGGCCTTGCGCCGGTCCTTCTCGTCTTGACGCCGCCGGCGCCACACGTCCTCGAGCACGTCGAACAAGCGGTCGTCGATTGGAGTGACGTGACTGCCACGACGCCCTTGCGGCCTCGACGAAAGAATGAGGTTCTTGAGATCGTCGCTGAACCCGACGACCCGAAGCTTGATCAAAGGGCCTCCCGGACGGAGCCGTCCCGACTCCCCCCATGCGGAGTCAGCAGCGAGCACATCACGCCCGCATTCTTTCCGACCCTCCGGGGGGTCGCAAGCACTCCGGCGCCCAGGTCACAGGGCGTCGCCAGCCCTATCCTGTTTTCTTGTCCCAGCGCAGCAGTGGTAGAAGCCCGGCCGTCGTCATGGCCCTTATCGCGCGCTCCTCCGCGGCGTCGAACACGATCGCCCCGTCTCGGCGATCGAGAATGAACGACACCACGCAGTCGTTACACGCATCGGTGCCTTGCATCGAGCATTCGTTGCAGTCCACGGTCATCCCCAGGCCGTCACCCTGCGCCGTCGGTTCCATCAACTCACCTCCACCGGCGATGCTAGCGTCGGGGTGTGACAAAAACGCCGGCGGGCATGGCCGAGCGGGTGACAAGAACGCGGGGCAGCGGCAACGCGACCCGCAAGGGAGGCGAGATGGCTGCGATCACCAGCGAGATCCGCATTCAGAGCAAGGGCGACGGGGACACCATCGACGTGACCGGGGAGGTCGGCAAGGCGGTGCGTGAAGCGGGCGTCGATCAAGGGACGGCGGTCGTGTTCGTGCCCGGCTCCACGGCGTCGATCACCACGGTCGAGCACGAGCCCGGGATGGTTGCCGACCTCAAGACCGTCCTCGAACGGCTGGTCCCAAAAGACGCTCCTTACCAACACAACCACGGCGGCGAGTCCAACGGCCACGCGCACGTGCGCGCGGCGATCGTGGGTCCCTCCGTCACGATCCCGATCGTCGACGGCGATCTCGCGCTCGGGACATGGCAGCAGGTCGTCCTCGTCGACTTCGACGACCGCCCCCGCACGCGGCGCGTGCTCGTGCAAATCCTGAACTGAGCGCGATAGGCTCCCGCGGACGAGTCATGGCGATTGAGCACGCACGCAACCTGGAGTCGCTCGTGCGCGCCGGCGAGCGTGCGAGCGCGTTGCTGCGCACGATCGGTGACGTCGGCGTGAAGATGCCGAACTCCGAATGGACGATCGGCGAAGCCGCGGCGCACACGATCTCGAGCGTGCGAACGTACGGGAGCTGGGCAACCGGTACGAGCGAGCCCGAGCAGCTCGGCATTCTCCAAAAGCAAATCAACAGAGAGATCGCGCGCGTGAACGAAGAGCGCATCGCCACCGTCGAGCACACCGACGGCAACGCGCTCGGCGACCAGCTGCGCGATGCGACGAGAGCGTACGCCGATACGACGAAGGATCTGCCCGCCGATCATCCGTTCGAGTGGTACGACCACATCCCGATGGACCTGCGCTCGATGACGTGCATCGAGCTGGCGGAGGTCGTCGTGCACATGTGGGACGTGGCGCAAGCCGTGGGCAAGCCGTGGCCCATCGATCCCAAGGACGCGGAACAGATCATGCTCGGCGCGCTCAGCCTCGCGCCGTACTACGTCAACCGGGAGACGACGCGCGGCATCACCGCGTCGTTCGAGATCCGCATCCGGCGCGGCGCACGGGTCGGCCTCCGTCTCGACGACGGCATCGCGCATATTCAAATGCCGCCTGAAGGGCGCTACGACTGCGTGATCTCAGCCGACCCGGTGGACTTGTTGCTGGTGTCGTACGGGCGCATCGGACTGGCGGGCCCACTCCTCAAAGGCAAGCTGCTCGCGTTCGGCCGCAAGCCGTGGCTGGGGTTGAAGTTCAACAGCTACTTCTTGAAACCGTAGCTCACTCGACGACGGAGAAGATCCGCCACTCCTCCGGCACGCCCTTCAATGTTTGCGTGCCGCGGTCTTCGAAGACGATTCCGGAACCGGCGACCAAATCCTTTACCGTGCTGGACACGAAGATCTGCGACGCGCCCGCCAGAGAGGCGACGCGCGCCGCGATGTGCACGGCGATGCCGGCGACGCTGTTGCCGACGATCTCGCACTCCCCTGTGTGCAGGCCGGCGCGAATCTGGATGCCGAGCGGCTTCATGCCCAGCGATGCCGCAGTCGCACAGCGAATCGCGCGCGCCGGGCCGTCGAAGATCGCCAGGAACCCGTCGCCGGCGGTGTCGATCTCGCGCCCGCGATAGCGTTCGAGCTCGCGGCGGATCACGAGATAGTGCTCCTCGAGCAAATCGCGCCAGCGCCGGTCGCCGATCGCCACCGCGCGTTCGGTGGAGGCGACGATGTCGGTGAACAGAATCGTCGCCAGCACCCGATCGACCTCCGGCTCGTGCCGGTGCCCGGTGACGAACTCGAATACTTCCTCGAGAACGTCCTCGGCGCCGACCATCCACGGCCAGTGGTCCACGCCCGGCAGCTCCACGAACTTGGCGCCGGGAATGTGGTCGGCGAGATAGCGCCCGCTCTCGAACGAGACCAGCGCGTTGTCCTTGCGGTGCATGACGAGCGTCGGCACGTTCACCGCCGGCAGCACACGGCGCACGTCGATCTGATCGGAGACCTTCGCGAGCTCGCGCCCCATCGACGGGCTCGCCGACAGGCGTTGGAGGCGCAGGTACCACTTCACGAAGGTCTCGTCGGTGGCGAACGTCGGCGAGAACCGTTCCATGTTGTACGGGACGCGCCCCCAATCGTCGACCCCCATCCACGGCGGGTTCTCTGCCGGCGTCGGATCCCAACCCCACGGGTAGTCGTCGTCGCGCAACGTGCGCGCGGTCGCGTTGTGCAGCACGAGGCTCATCGCGCGGTCGGGATACGTCGCGGCGAACAGCACGCACAGCGGCCCGCCTTCGCCATAGCCGAATAGCGTCGGCCGCTCCGCGCCGACGGTGTCCATCACCGCGAGCATGTCGTCCATGCGCTCTTCGAGCGTCGGCACGCGTCCGCCCGGCATCGGGTCGGACAGACCGGTGCCGCGCTTGTCGAACATGATCACGCGGCAGAACGTCGCCAGCCGTGTGAGGAAGCGCGAGAAGTGTGGCTCCTCCCATTGGAACTCCATGTGGGAGATGATCGGCGGCGCGACGACGAGGTCGGGTCCCTCGCCGAACACTTGGTACGCGACTTGCGTGTCGCTTCCTGCGACACGCGCATACTGGGTCTCGGGGAGCTCCATGGCGCTCAAGCGTACCGTGCTTGCCGGATCACGTCTGCGCCTCGGCCTCGGCGCCGTCGGGCTCGAGGAGGCCATCGATTCCGGC
>JBIOWR010000125.1:0-4316 GCA_044868775.1 Actinomycetota bacterium | reverse complement strand
GCAACGACTGGACGGCGCTGCAGTCGTGGAACGGCGACACGCAGAGCGGATGGCTGCTCGCGTACCGCCAGAACGGCGCTTCGACGCAGCAGCTCGCGCCGTTGAAGGGGCTCGGCGGCGTTCCGGGCGACACGTTGTTCGACGTGCAGCTCGTCGATCCCGCGAACGACGCGTCGGCGCTCGTCGGCACGTTCACCGCAGCGGAACTTGTAACCGGGCTCGACGTGCAGATCGCGCAGCCGGGCGGCTACGCGATCTACCGCATCACGCGCGCTTAGCGTCGTCCGACCGCGCGCGCGAGCTGCTTCTTGTTCATCTTGGAGCGACCCGGGATGTTCTTCTTGCGCGCTTCGTTGTAAAGCTGCTCCTTCGTGCGGCCTCCCGGACCTTTGTGCGAACGCAGGCCGCCGCGCCTGCCCGACGAGATGTCGCGCACGGAGGTCCGGCTCCTCTGCTTCGCCTCGCCCGAGCGCGCGCGTTCCTTGTTCACGGTGCGTGCGGCGATCTCTTCGGCGAGACCCTCGGAGCGGCCGTGCGCGCGCAGGCCTTGCTTGATGTGCTTGTACTGACGCTCACGCTTGTTGCTCCACGCTCGTTGCGGCATAGCTCCCTCCTTCCTTACGTGGAAGTTCTTCCCGACTCGGGAGCGTCTACACACCGGGCGCGCACGGCGCGGCGTCTACACACGGCACCACACTAGATCGACGTGAAGCCGATCTCCTCGTGGGTGCCGTCGCAGAACGGCTTGTGCTTGGAGGCGCCGCACCGGCACAGCGCAACGCGCGTGTCGCGACGGATCACGTTGCCTTGCTCGTCGGTGATCGTGATGTCGCCGCGCAGGTACAAGGGTCCGTTTGTTTTCGGCGTGATCGACGGCGGCGACGGGGACTCCTGCGGGCCACCGTCGGTGCGCTCGAAGTGCAGCGCTCCGCTGGGGCATTGCAGGATCACATCCGCGGTTGCATCCGAGGGCGCACGCGTAGGGTCGATCCAGGGACGTCGCGTGCGATCGAACACGGCCGGGAGATCGCGCACGCAATAGCCGGTATGGACGCAGAAGCGTGGCTCCCAGCGAACGGTGATGCCGTCGGCGGTGTACTCCCGAACCGTCGGCTTCGGCGGGCCGAGCGCGGCGTCGCTCACGTTCGCAGCATACTCCCGGCCGGCAAGACCCCTGCCGTCGCCCGTTTCGCCCCGGTCCGAGCGGGAACGCACACATCGAAAATCATCCTTTTGGGAGGTCAATTGGAGTCGCGCTCGATCCGACGCATGTGAGTGTGAGCATCCGGCGCGCGTTGATCGGGCTGGCCGGCGCTTCGGCGCTGCTCTTCGCCGTGCCCGTTGCGGCGCACGGCTCGGTGTCGATGACGGCGAGCCCGCCGAGCTCGCTGTCGTGGACGCTCGTTCCTGCCGGCGGCAACACGACGTCGGGCGGAACGATCACGGTGCAAGCGACTGAGGCGTACAACGTGACGGTCACCGCCGACCGCACGCGCCTCACCGAGTGGATCACCGCCGACGGCGCGTACGCTTCGACTCCCAAGACGCTCACCGCTCCGCTATCGGTCCTCACCGCGTTGGAGAGCGGCCTCGGCGTGCCCGTCGCGAACGTGTCGGTCGGCACCTCGTCGACGACGATCGCGACCGGCGCCGGCACGGTGCTCACACCGGCCACCGACACCTACGCGCTCACGCTGTCGCAAACGACCGCGATCACCGACGCGGCGCTCCCGTCCGGCCGCACGTATCACGTCGTGCTCACCTACACGGCCAGCGCCGCCCTCTAGCGAGCTACGGCGCTGCGTCCGCGCGCGGGGCCGCGGCGCACCGAGTCGTTCGTGCGTTCTGTTTCATATTGACAACACGCGCGTGTTGTTGATTTGAAACAAAACACACGAACACCATGGAACCCCGGGCGCCCGCCGGCAAGCCCGCCGCGCCCGCCGGGTCCGTTGTCACACCGGCCTTGTAGAGTGGAGCGCATGACGCTCACGCTGATGGCAGTTCATGCGCATCCCGACGACGAGGCGATCGGGACCGGCGGCGTGCTCGCGAAGTATGCGAGCGAAGGCATCCGCACCGTGCTGGTCACGTGCACGAACGGCGAGCTGGGCGATGCGCCCGGCGGCATCAAGCCCGGCGAGGCCGGTCACGAGAACAAAGCGATCGCGCGCATCCGCAAGGTCGAGCTCGAGGAGGCGTGCGTCGCGCTCGGCATCTCGCACTTGGAGATGCTCGGCTACCACGACTCCGGGATGATGGGCTGGCCGCAAAACGAAGCGCCGCACGCGTTCTGGAACACCGCCGTCGAGGAGGCGAGCACGCGCCTTGCCGCGCTCATGCAGAAGTACCGACCCGACGTGGTGGTCACGTACGACGAGAACGGCTTCTACGGGCACCCCGACCACATCCAGGCGAACCGCATCACGCTCGCCGCGGCGCGCGAGACCGGCATCCCGCGCAAGCTCTATTACACGGCGATCGCGAAGAGCGCGCTGATCGCGCTGGGTCAGGCGGTGAAGGAAGGGCGCCTGCCGTTCGACGCCGACGCGATGCAATGGGACCTCGACGACCCACCGATCGGTGTGGCCGACGAGCTGATCACCACGGTCGTGGACGTCGGCGGGTTCACCGGCGCGAAGCAGAAGGCCATCGCCGCGCACGCGAGCCAGTCCGAGAACATCTGGATGCTCAAGCTCGACGACGCGGCGTTCGCGATGATGTTCGGGATGGAGTCGTTCACGCGCGTCGCCGACACGACGCAGGCGCCGTTACCCGAGGACGATATGTTCGCGGGCCTGCGCTGAGCGCCGGCCGGCGTACGCCTGCGGCGGCGTGACCGCGATCCGGCCCTGCGCAGCGCGGCGCCCGCCGCCAGGGACGCCGTTCCGCTCAGCGCAAGGCCGGGAATCATCGACGGTCCGGTCGCCGGCAGGAGTGGCGCGCCGAGCAAGGTGCTGCTCGACGAGCCACCCGGTCCGGCAGGAGCAGCCGCGCGTGGTGCGCGCGGGCACGTGTTGAACGGGCCGAGCGCGAGGTCTTTCAGCACCGCGCTCACCGATTGCGACGATCGCGTCTCCGCGGCGTACGCGCCGAAGCAGCGGACGCCCGGCAACAGGCGCGTGACGTTGATGCCTCCTTCGTAGAACGAGCCGGCTGGATACGTTCCCGCCGTGCCGCTCTTCGGCGTATACGCCCACGCGGCCTTCGTCGACGCGCTGTTCACCTCCGCGCACATCACGGCGTCGGCCGGCGCGTCGAGGCAATCTCCTCCGCTCGCGAGCAAGTGCAACGCGCCGTCGGAGCCGCCGCTGCCGACCCACTTGTACACGCGCACCGTGGAGATCTTCCCGCCTTGCGTGAAGTCGCTCAGCACGAGGATGTCGCCGACGCGATGCGATCCGCCGAACGTTCCTCCCGAGCGCATCCCGACCGACGAGCGGAAGAACCAGAAACCGATCTGCGCGTCGCCGCTGTTCGCGTACCGGTCGGCGCCGAAGTAGAAGATCAAGTCGCCCACGTTGGTCTTGCCGGTGTCGCGCGCGCTGCGATATGCGACCGCCCACGCGTTCGATATCTCGTCCTTGTCCGGCGCGACGTCGCCGGACGTGTGGCGCCACGCCGGCACGTCGTAGATGTCCTTCGACCCGCCGCCTGTGAAGTACGACGTGTCCGGTGGCGCGAGCGCGCCGTCGTCGATGAACACCTTCGCGATCTGTCCGGTGGAGCCCGACGGGAACAGCGCGTTCCAGTCGTAGCCGGCCGAGGCGCCGTTCATCGGGTTGCCGTCCAGCTCGAAGAGCTTGAGGTCGGCGACGGCGTGCGCGCTTCGTGGGAGCAGCAGCACGAGCACCATCACGGGGAGGCAGAGCGCGAGTCGCGTCAGGCGGAGATGTCCGTGCACGACGAGTCCTCCTCGTGGAGCCCCGTCTGCTCCGGTTCGTCCCTGCGTTCGGCCGTGGATGCGGCCGCGGTCCTTCGGGATTCGGCACCGCACGATTTTTTCTTGAGGGACCTGAGTCCCCAGCGCGGTGCGGCGCAAGTCGCGACGCGACGAAAAACACCGCGGAGCGCGACCCTTTCGCGCGGCCGGGCGCGTGATGATAGGTTTCCGTTCCCTACCGTCGAGAGAGGCATGGAAGGAATCACGCGCGAATCGCTCAGGCCGCTGCTGGACCTCCAGCGTGTCGACCTCGCTCTCGACCGGCTACGCCAACGCAAAGCGGACCTTCCCGAGCAGCGCGCGCTCGACGAGCTCACGACCGAGCGCTCCGAGACCCAGAAGCAGACCGCCGAGCGCCAGGAAGCGTTCGACA
>JBIOWR010000124.1:0-6531 GCA_044868775.1 Actinomycetota bacterium | reverse complement strand
GCCCGCGCACAGCACTACGGTGTTGCCGGCGACCAGCGCACCGGTAAGCGCTTCCAGGGCGCGCGCGAACGGCACGTCGCGCGCCGGCCGCAACGCGACCACGCCGCGCGGCCGCATGGGGGCGGGTGCGCCCTCGACGCCGGCGAGAAAGCGATCGATCGCAACCGACGACAGCGCCGACGCGATACGAATCGGGATTCCGGCCTCGGCCGTCTCCATGTCGGCGATCTCCGCCTGGCGCTCGACGAGCGCCTCCGCGATCGACGCGAGCACGGAGGCGCGATCCTCCGCGGATGCATGTGCCCACCCCGAGCCGTCGAACGCACGCCGCGCTGCGTCCAGCGCGCGCCGCACGTCGCGCGGATTCGCCTGCGCGACGAGCGACACCGGCTCGCCGGTCACCAGGTTGGTCGTCGTCGCCGTCGCGCCGTTGCTCGACGGCACGAGCTTGCCGTCGACGAGCAGCTCGTACTCGCGCATCCGTCCCCTTCGTGTGCGTTAGTCTGACTTCGCCATGAAGCGTAACCGCCTGCGGCCGGCTCCTGCCTTGGCCGCAACGTTTTTCCTGGTGCTCGCGGCGTGCGGAAACCGGCTGCCGCACCGTGAGGTGACGCTCGGCCAGGGCAACGAGCAGCTGCAACCCGGCCTTTCGACGAACGCTCCGGGCGTGATCCCGACCGGTCCCGGGGGTGTCGTCGGCACGGCGCTGCCGAGCATCGGTCCCGGCGGATTCGGCGCCGCCGGCTGCGCCGGCGTCGCCACCGGCGCTCCAGGCGTCACCGCCACCACGATCAAGGTCGGCACGATCGTCGCGCGTTCGGGACCGCTGCCGGGGCAGTTCTTTCAGATGACGCAAGCGGTGGCGTCGTACTTCGCGATGGTCAACGACGCCGGCGGCGTGTGCGGGCGCAAGCTCCGACTCATCGTGCAAGACGACGGGCTCACCGCCGACAAGCACTTGCAGGCCGCGAAGAAGCTCGTGGAGGACGACAAGGTCTTCGCGATCGTGGGCATGCTCACCGCCGTTGACAAAGCCAGCGCGCGCTACTTGTGCGACAAGCAAGTCCCCGACGTCGGCGGCTTCGCGCTGTCGTACAACCGCGCGACGGGGCTGGACTGTCCGAGCGGCAAGCCCCCGGTGTACTGGTCGCCGATCGGAGGCCTCAGTCGGCGCCTCATCGGCGACGGCCAGTACTTCACGATCATGAAGGCCGAGAACGTGTCGAAGGGCGCCGTGCTGTATCACTCCACGCTCGACGTCTCGAAAGACCAGGGCCTCGCGCAGCAATGGGCGCTCAACCACGCGTGGTGCCGGTGGAAGCAGCACCCGAGCGACGAACAGAGGTGCGACGTCGTCGCGTCGAAGCAGGACGAGTCGTTCGCCCCGGATTCGCAGCTCTATGACGTGAACCCGGTCGCGGTCGAGAGCGCGTACGACCCGCTCGTGCAGCAGATGATCAACGCCGGCGTGGACTCGATCTGGACGAGCATGGAGATCAACTCCAACATCAAGCTCTTGCGTTCGATCAACCGCAACCGTTCGTTGTGGCGATCGAAGATCGGGCGCACGCCGTCGGTGTACTTCCAGCTGTCCGCGTACGACGCGAAGCTGATTCGCGAAGCGGGCTCGCTCGCGCTCAACTCGTACGTGTTCATCCCGCACGTGCCGTTCACCGAGCCGCAGCAACCGGAGATGGCGCGCTATCTCGGCATGCTGCAGCGGTACGCGCCCGGCGCGCAGCCGTCGAGCTTCGGCGCGCAAGGTTGGGCGGGTGCGAAGCTGTTCGTCGACGCGCTCGCGAAGGTGGGCGCGAACCTCACGCGTCCGGCGCTGCGGCAAGCGCTCGACTCGTTCACCAGCTACACCGCGAACGGTCTGGTCGGGCCGCTCACGCCCCGCGATCGCGTGATCTTCAACTGCTGGGTGACGACGCGCGTGGAGAGCCGCAACAACGTGCTGGACTTTTTCCGGTGGAGGCCCGCGGAGGGCTTTACGTGCAACCGCCTCTACACGTGGCGCTGAGGAAAAGCTAGCCTTCGCCGCCGATCTCGTCGGGGAACAGAAGGCCGAGGATCGCTTGCTCGGTGCCGCACGGCGCACAGATGCGGTCGCGCGTCTTGGTGTCGCGAACCCATGTGGCAGCTTGGGCAACCAGGATCAAGGTGTCGCCGCAGCGAGGGCACGGCTCGAGCTCTGGCGATCCGAGGAGGTCGCGGGTGCGGAGCAGCTCGACGATCTGCCGGCGCATCGACTCGCGCGCAGCCGAGGCAAGGGCTTCCTGTTCTGCTTCGGTGCGCTCGACCATTGCGGCATGATCCATATGCGCTCCTTCCCCAGGCCGTATCGCGATTGTAGCGGCAGGTCCCGGCGTTGCCTAGGGGGATTCCGATTCGCGAAGAAATGCGCAGCGGATACAGTGGTCGCATGGCCATCGACGTCACCGAGCAGGACTTCGAGAAGGTCGTTCTCGACGGGTCGCACGAGGGTCCGGTCGTCGTGGATTTCTGGGCGTCGTGGTGCGCCCCGTGCCGGACGCTCGGCCCCGTCCTCGAGCGCGTCTCCGCCGACACCGGCGTCACCCTCGCGAAGATCGACGTCGACGCCAATCCAAGCATCTCCGCCGCGTTCGGCATCCGCAGCATCCCCACCGTGTACGCGTTCAAGGACGGTAAGGTCGTGGACCAATTCATCGGAGCGCTGCCGGAGCAGCAGGTGCGCCAATTCTTCGCCGGCCTCGGCCCGTCCGAGGCGGACGTGCTCGCGCAGCGCGCCGCGGACGCGAGGGATGACGCAGAGCGCGAAGCGCTGTACCGGCAAGCGTTGGAGCGGGACCGTTCGCATCGTGCATCCGTGCTCGGCCTCTCACGTACACTCGCCGCGCGCGCAGACGCCGGCGACAAGGACGAGGCGCGCGAGCTCCTCGCGCGCATCCCCGAGGACGCGGAGGTCGCGCGTCTTGCCGCGCAATTGGACCTCGAACCCGTCGGGGACATCGACGCGCTGCGTGCACGCGTCGAGCGTTCACCGGACGACGACGAAGCGGTGGTTGCGCTTGCGCGCGCCGAGGCTGCCGCGGGCCTGTACGACGACGCGCTCGAACGTTCGCTCGAAGCGGTGCGCCACGGATCGGAAGATGCGCGTCACGTGATGGTGGACGTCTTTCGCGTGCTCGGCGACGATCACGCGCTCACGCGAACGTACCGGCCGAAGCTCGCCGCCGCGTTGTTCTAGCCGCTCTGCGCGCCTTCGGTGCGCAGCCAGTGTTCGAAGTCTTCGAGCCGCGCGGAAAACACTTGTTTCGCGATCAGATCTGCGAGCGAGTGCGCTTCGCTCACCGTGTGGACGCTGCGCTTCCAGACCACCTCGCCGCGACTGTCGACGATCGAGACCCATGCGGCGACATTTTTTTTGGACGGTTTCAACAAACTCTTGATCCTGGAGCCGCTCGTCACCACGAGGCGGTAGCGATCTCCCGCGGAAAGCTCCTCGCGCCGCATGGCGCCCATGGTAGCCCAACCGCAGGAATCGGCTCCCGCGGTGTCGAAGAGCCCAGGCGACCCTATCCAGGGAGGAGTCGATCATGAAACGATTCGCGGCCGCTTTCGCGGTGGCGCTCGCCGTCGCCGGGCCGGCAGCGCAGGTCTGGGCACAGCACAACGCGCCTCCTACCACCGTCACGCTTCCGGGCGGGGCCGGACACCTCACGTTCAGCGTCGAGTCGCGCAAGGGTGCCGGTGCCACGGGCGTCAACTGCCGGGCTCCCTCGAACGCGGCGGCGGGAGCCGAGTGCTACGACGACTACCGCGACTCGAAGGGCGGAAGCGGCGGCACGGCGCAGTACCCGTTCGGCCGCGATCTCGTCGGAACCAACCAGGTGAACGGCGGAACGTGCGTCGGCGTGCCGTCCGGGTGCACCGTCACCTGGGGCGGCTTGTACGCGAACACGCCGGGCGGACCGTCGGCCAACGGACGCGCATGGACCGGCCTCGCGGTTGCGGGCCTGGGGAGCATGTCGGTCGCGGCAGGCGGCGGCGCGGCCGACGCCAGCGGGCACCCGAACGGCTGCGTCATCGTGTTCGCGCAAGACGACACCTCCGGCGACGTCATCGCAGGAGCGCTCACCACCATCGGAGCGAACGACGACCCGAACGGCGACGACACCGACGTGCAGCTGTGCGGAGTGATCGGCGGCTGAGGACTGCCGTTATTCGTTAGCAGGGCGGAAAGGGGAGAACATGCGTCGATACAAGGCTCGTAGCATGCTTGCACTGCTGTTGGCGGCCTTCGTGGTCACCTCTCTCACCTTCACGGCCGGTAGCGCGACCGGCGCGGACGAGCCGCAGCCGGCTCCCGAGTGGCGCTACGACCCGGCCGCGATCTATCCCGAAGTCGAGATCGCCTCGCGAATGGCGGCTGAAGGCATCGGTCGCGACGAGGCGATCCGCAGATTCCAAATCCAAGACGCGGTCGCCGGTTTGCTCGCGGCGCAAGTGCAACAGCGGTGGCCCGACACCTTCGCGGGCCTTTGGATCCAGACTCCGCCACAAGCCTTCGCCGTGCGCGTCGCGTTCACGCGCGACGCGGCCGCAAACGTTCAGGCGTTGCGGTCCGACTTCCCCTTCCCGTCGGTTCTGCAAGCCGCAAACGCAAGCGTGTCGCTGGAGCGGCTGCGCGCCATCCAGGACCGCATGGCTGCGGACCGTGCCGAGCTCCAAGCCGGGCGTTCGCCGGCGGGCATGAGCCGTCACATCCAGGAGACGCGCGGGCGATTCGACCTCGGCATCGACGTGCAGGCGAACGCGCTCTCCGTCGCGGTCGACAGGCCGACCGCGGAGCTGCGCGACGCGTTCCGCGGCCGCTACACGAACCGCGTCAACCTGGTCGAGGGCGTTGCCCAGCCCAGCGCGTGCCAGATCACGGATTGTCGCTACGCGTTGCTCGGCGGATTGGAGATCACGATTCCGTCGTCCACGCGAAACTACATGACGATCTGCTCGTCGGCGTTCAGCGCCTACTACGAAACGGACTCGTCGCTGCGGTACCTCCTCACGGCCGGACATTGCGGTGAGGAGTCGGAGTACGACGACCAAGCGTGGCGGCACGTGTACGAGGACTTCGGCAAGGTTACGAGGCGCACGAAATCGGGATCGGTGGACGCCGCACGCATCAAGCGGCTGTATTCCCCATGGAATGAGTCGGGCAAGTTCATCGTCGAGGGCGAGACAAACCCCCGGCCGGTCGACGCGTATATCACGTACGCGAACACGACGGTGGGTACGTACATCGGCAAGACGGGCCGCACCACCGGGACGACGCGCGGATACATCCGGGACGTGGACTATCGCCCGAGCTACATTCCGAACTCCAGCAGGATCATCCGGTCCAGCAACTGCGTGAACTCGGGCGACAGCGGCGGTTCTGTGTGGAGGAGCAACACCGCGTACGGCATCGTCAGCGGACGGGTGCTCTACGGGGACGACGGCTGCCGCGACATCGACGGCAACGTCGTTTCCGGATATCAGCTCCTTTACGGCGCCATCGACTTCGCGTTGAACGACATGAACGTGAAGCTGTGGCTCGGCAAGAACCTGGCGCCGATTGGTTCGATCACGGGCAAGAGCTGCTCCGCCCCAACGTGTAGCTTCTCGTCGTCTTCCCAGGACTATGACGGCAGCATCTCCGCGCGCTCGTGGACCTTCGGCGACGGCGGTACCGGCTCGGGCACGTCGCCGAGTCACACGTACTCGTCGCCGGGGCTCTACACCGTGACGTTCAAGGTGACCGACAACGACGGTTCGACGGACTCGGCGACGACGTCCGTCGACTTCCGCTTGCTCGCGCCGACGCTCGATTCGGCGACTCCGACGCTCGGAACGTGCGGCGTGGTCCTTTCGTGGAGCGCACCGTCCAGCGGGCTCGGTCCGCAGGCGTATTACGTCTACCGCTCCACGACGAGCGGCGGGCCATACTCGTTCGTGAAGAGCTCGACGACGACGACCACGACCGACGACACGGTCGGCGCCAGGTGCCTTGCCCGCGCACCTCACCTGTTCTACGTCTGGGTCGCGCTCTACGCCTCTTACTTCCTCACCTACCGCGACGCCATCGCGCAGCTCGCCGTCGTCGGAGTCGCCTACGCGTGGGTGCTCTCGGCGACCGGCGCGGCGGACGCCGCCGGAGCGTGGGTGGTGACGATGGGCACGCTCGGCGTCACCGCCGCCATGTTCCGCCACCTCCGGGTGCTCCTCGACCGGCGGCTCGCCGAAAGGGAGCGCTCCGAACGCGAGCTCGAGGCCAGCCTCTCGCTGCAGCGGGCCACCCTGGAGTCCACGGCGGATGGCATCCTGGTCGTCGACCCCGAGGGCTCGATCGTCAGCTTCAACGGACGCTTCCAGCGCATGTGGCGCATCCCCGACGAGGTCCTGGACGCCGGGGACGACGACCAGGGGATCGCCTTCGTGATGGACCAGCTCGCCGATCCCGACCAGTTCCTCCAGAAGGTCAGCCAGCTCTACGACCGGCCGGAAGCC
>JBIOWR010000123.1:0-2611 GCA_044868775.1 Actinomycetota bacterium | reverse complement strand
GCATGATCCGAGCGATCCCGGGCTTCAACGACGTCGTCGACACGATCTGGCCGTTGCTAACGCCGAAACGCTTGCTCGCCGATCTCCTCCAATCGCGCGACGCCTTGCGCAAGGCCGCACACGGCGTGCTCGCGCCGCACGAGATCGACGCGCTGCATCGCGCGAACGCCGCCGCCTGGACGTCGAGCGACATCCCGTTGCTGGACGAGGCGTACGCGTTGCTCGGCGCGCCGGTTCGCGATCGCAAGCGCGACTCCGACGCCGACCTCGACGAAGTGGAGACGTTCGGTCACGTCGTCGCCGACGAGGTGCAAGACCTCACGCCGATGGCGCTCCGCATGCTCGCGCGACGCGCACGCACGGCCTCGATGACGATCGTCGGAGACCTCGCGCAGTCCATCGGAGCGATCCCGCCGCGCTCGTGGGACGAGATCGTGGAGCACCTTCCGGTATCGCAAGGCGCAGGCGTCGAGGAGTTGACGATCAACTACCGCACGCCCGGTTCGATCATGGACGTCGCCGCGCGCGTGCTTGCCGCGTCCGCGCCCGGCCTGGTCCCACCCACGTCGGTGCGCGACGACGGCGAGCCGGTTGCGTTCCTCGAAGGTCCTCCCGCAAAGCTCGTCGCGGAGATCGCCGACGAGCATCGCTCGACGGGACGTGGAACCATGTGCGTGATCGCGCCTCCATCCTTGATCCAAGCGATCGTGGACGCCGCGCACTCCGGCGCCGATATCGCCGAGGCCGTCGCCGTGCTCCCCGTCGAGGATGCCAAGGGGCTGGAGTTCGATGAGGTCGTCGTCGTGGAGCCGTCGCGCATCGTTGCCGAATCTCCTCAAGGATTGCGCGCGCTGTACGTAGCGCTCACGCGTGCCACCCACCGCGTGCGCGTCGCGCACGCCGAGCCCTTGCCGCCCTCGTTGTCGCCATGACCACGGACGTGGTCGAGCTCGAGATCGAACGGATCGCGGTCGGCGGCTACGGGCTCGCGCGCACGTCGTCCGGTGTGGTGTTCGTGCGTGGAGCGCTGCCGGGCGAGCGCGTCACCGCCCGCCCGCGCCCGCGCGACGGCGTCCTCAAAGCGCACGCGATCTCGATACTGGAGCCTCACCCGCAGCGCGTCGATCTCGGGCTCCCACCCGGCGCCGACTTGCCGCTCATCTACGAGGCACAGCTCCCGATCAAGCAATCGCTCGTGGAGGAAGCGCTTCGGCGTGTCGCGTCGCTCGACGTCGCCCTCCAGCCGATCGCCCCGTCGCCGCACACGCTCGGCTATCGCACCGCTGCGCAGTATGCGGTCGCCGCAACCGGATTGGGCGCGCGTGCGACCGACTCCAACAAGATCGTGCCGCTCGAAGGAGACCCGCTCGTAGTCGAGCCCATCAACGCGGTGTTGCGCGCGTTACACGACCGCACGTTGCACGGCGTTGTTGAAGTTGCCTTTCGCGCGAGCGTGCACGAGGACGCCGTCGTGATCGGCCTCCTCGGTGACGCACACAACCGCCGCGCCGCCGAACGTCACGTTTCCGTGCTTGCGTCACACGCGCGAGGCGTCGTGTGGAGCGAGGTCGATGCGCGCGGCCGTTTCCGCGGACGAACCACGGTCTTGCACGGCACCGATCGGTTGCTCGAAGACTATGGAATCGTCGCCACCGTCACCGTGCAAAGCTTCGCGCAGGTGAATCCGGCTGCCGCAGCACGGCTCTATCGCGAAGCCTCGATCATATCGGGGGTCGCCCCCCGCGCCCTCGATCTCTACGCCGGCGGCGGCGTGCTCGGCCTGCACCTCGCGCCGCTGTTCGACGAGGTGGTCGCCGTCGACATCTCCAACGATGCAATCACCCGCGGCCGTGCCGACGCTCGCCGCCTCGGCGTACGAAACATGACCTTCCACCGCGGTGATGCGCGCGCGCTCGCGCGGTTCCTGCCGGCCGACCTCGTTGCCGTCGATCCCCCTCGCGCCGGCCTCAGCGAGGACGTGGCGCAGTTGCTCGCTCATCACCGCCCACCGCGCATCCTCTACGTGTCATGCGACCCCACCACCTGGGCACGCGATATCGCGCGTCTCGTCGCCGGCGGATACCGCCTCACGTTCGCCCGCCCGTACGACTTCTACCCCTTCACCCACCACGTCGAGGTGCTATCACTCCTCGAAACCTGAATCGCAGTTAGTCCTTATCGCGATTGCGAACCGACCACCAGAACGACAACACCGCCACCACGAGGGCCAACGCCTGAAGCAGCGCATTTATCCACTCCGCGCTCATTCGTCTCTCGCTTCCGCTATCTTTGCGCCGCTGGATATGCGTAAAACGAATATAACATAGCTGATTTTGTATTCCAAATCCGATGCGACCCGGGAGCGCGTTGCGTGGGACTTGTTCGCGAGAGGGCGGCCTCTGCGCTGGCGGAGATGCTCAAACAACGCCGTCTGGACGCCGGCCTCAAGCAGATGGACCTTGCCTACCGCCTGCACCGCTCCCAGGGTTACGTCAGCAAGTACGAGATGAATCAGCGAAAGCTAACCCTCGACGAGGTGGCCGAGATTTGCGATGCGCTGGGCATCCCCCTCATGCCGTTCTTAGCCGAGTGGGCGTCTGCGTCCGGCGGG
>JBIOWR010000122.1:0-13044 GCA_044868775.1 Actinomycetota bacterium | reverse complement strand
GCAAAGCTTGCTGCCGCCGGTGCTGCGGGTGCTGCCCGGCATGGAGCTCGCGGCGCGCTATCACCCGGCCGGCCAGGGCATCGATGTCGGAGGAGATTTCTACGACGTGTTCGCGACCGGTCGCGATGACTGGGCGGTCGTCATGGGGGACGTGTGCGGAAAAGGCTCGGAAGCTGCGGCGATCACGGCGCTCGCGCGCTACACCGTGCGCGCGGCCGCCATGCAGGCGAAGAAGCCGAGTCGCGTGCTTGCGACGCTGAACGAAGCGATGCTGCGGCAGCGCTCGGACCGCAGGTACTGCACCGTCGCGTACGTGCGGCTGCGCCGCGTCGAGGAAGGCATTCGCGCGACGATCGCGTGCGGCGGTCACCCGCAGCCGTTCGTCGTGCGCGCCGACGGACGCGTCGAGGTTGCCGGCGTGCCGGGCACGCTTCTCGGTTTCTTCCCCGATCCCGAGCTGACCGACCAGACGATTCATCTCGCCCCGGGCGAGGCGCTCGTGCTGTACACCGACGGCGTCACCGAAGCGCGCGGCGACGACAACGACGTGTTCGGCGACGAGCGCTTGCGCGCGTTCCTCGAGCAGTGCGCGACGCACGAGGCCGCGTCCATTGCCGAACGACTGGAGCGACGCGTCCTCGAATATCAGTCTGGAGTGCCGCGCGACGACATCGCCATCCTCGTCGTGAAGGCGGCGTCATGAGAGCGTTCGACGTTTCGACGTCCACGACCGCCACCGGTGCAGCGGTACTCTCGCTGCACGGCGAGCTCGACATCGATTCGAGCGGTCGCGTCGAGCAAGAGCTTCGGTGGATGGAGCGGCAGGCGCCGCCGTCGATCATCCTCGACCTGCGCGGGCTCTCGTTCATCGACTCCACCGGCTTGCGTCTCGTCGCGGCCGCCGACACACGCGCGCGCAGCGCAGGGCGCGCGTTCTCGATCGTCGGCGGATCGGATTCGGTGCAGCGCGTATTCAAGATCACCGCGATGGACAAGCGCTTGAACTTCGTCGACGCCGAGTCGGTCGGGTTGTAAGGGTTCGGCTCGCTCCGCTCGCGTTTGATCCGCTGTTGCGCTGGGCAACAAGCATGACGTGAGCAAGCGACGTTCTCGCAGCGAGCCGTCGCACGAGACGGTGATGAACGAGATGCCCGACGCCGTGAGCTTGCGCATACCCATCGAAGGCAGCGACGGGCGCGTGTGCGGCGACCTCGGCATGGAGTGGTCCCGGTGGGACCCGCTCGTCGTGGAGATGAGCGTGAGGGCGTCGAGCGGGCACGCCATCCTCGAGCGGCTCGCGCTGCGCACCGACGTGCGGGATGCGTTCGTGTCGCCGGGTTGCCTGCCGGGCATGAGCATCGGGCCGGCGGTGATGCGCGGCTTCACGGCGCTCGTCTTTCAGGAAGGCGGCGTGACGTTGCCGGTCATCGTTCCGAGCACACCGTTGTGGGAATTCGTGCGAGCAACCGAACGCGTCGTCTCCATCGACGCGCGCGCGGAGACGAAGGCGCTCGACGCGGCGTTCATGCGCGCGTTCGAGAGCGCCGGCGACTCCGCCGGAGGCTGACGTGCGCGCGCGCCTCGCCGGCGGCGTTCGCCCGCTCCGACAGCGGCTTCAACGTGTGCCCGTCGCCGGCACGGCGCTCGCGGTCCAGAAGCGCTACTCCGAGGATTCCGCGGGCTTTCTCGCCGCCGGCATGACCTATTACGGCTTCCTATCGCTGTTTCCGCTCTTGCTGCTCGCGCTGTCGGGGCTCGGATACGTGCTCGCATCCAGGCCCGATGCGCAGATCGAGTGGACGCAACGCATCTCGGAATCGCTGCCGGGTCTCGGCGCGCTCGTCGGCGACAATCTCTCGTCGCTCGTCGAGCACCGACGCGGCGCCGGCATCATCGGTCTCGCCGGCCTGGTGTGGTCGGGGCGCGGCGTCGTCTCGGCCGCCTCGCACGGGCTCGCTCGCGTGTTCCGCCTCGACGAGAAGGCCAACTTCTTCATCAAGCAAGCGTGGATGATCGGTTCGCTGCTCGGCCTCGGCGTGCTCGCGCTCGCCGCGACGGCGATCGGCACGACGGCCGGTGGTCTGCGTGCGGACGGCTTCACGCCGCTGATTCGGGTGGGCGGAACCGTCCTCACCCTCGCGCTCGACTTCACACTGTTCCTCGTTGCGTACCGCGTGCTCGCCATGCGACGCGGGCCGAGCGCGCGCTTGCTCTGGCCCGGCGCGCTGCTCGCAGCCGTCGGCTGGACGGCTCTCAAGCTCGCGGGTGGTTGGTACGCGACGCGAACCGTCGCGAATGCCGAGGCCGTGTACGGCACGTTCGCGGGAACGATCGGCGTGCTCGTGCTGCTGTACCTCGCTTCGCAACTTTTCATGTATGGAGTGGAGCTCAATGCGGTATTGATCGAATCCGGAGGTGCTCGCCATGCAGTCACGCAAGCAGATCGAGTCGCGAGCCGCGACCGACGACCCGCGGTCGACGCTCACGATCGTCAGGGAGATCGCAGACGACTCCGCCACGCTCATCCGTAAGGAAGTCGAGCTCGCGCGAGCGGAGATCGTCGAAGCCGTCAACGCGCGCATCAAAGCCGCGGGTGCGTTCGCCGGCGCGGGTGTGTTCGCCGTGATGGGTCTGATGATGTGCGCGATCGCGGCGGCCGTGGCTCTCGCAACCGTGATGTCCGTGTGGGCCGCGTTCTTGATCGTCGCCGGCGGCTTGTTCGTCCTTGCGGGCGGCGCGATCGTGTTCGCGCGCATGCGCATGTCGCGCCCGTCGCTCAAGCCGGAGCAGACCGTTCGGACGGTGAAGGAGGATGTCGAATGGACCAAGGCGCTGCTCAAGCGGTAAGGGACATCGAGGAGACGCGCGAGCGCATCGGCTCGAACATCCACGAGCTCGAGGAGCGCATGCCTCCGCCGGCGCAGCTTGCGCGCAAGGCCGCGGGGATCGCGCTCGGCGGCGGCGCAACCGGGACCGCGTTCTGGTTCGCCGTGCGCCGCATGCGCCGGCGCAATGCGAAGAAGAAGGTGACGGAGCAGGCGCGCATCGTGCTCAACGTGCTGCCGGAGGACTTCATCAAGAAGATCGGCGCGCGCATGGAGGACGGGCAGTGGCGCGCGTGGGCCGGCGGGTTCGCAGGCGCGTGGCTGTTGATCCGTCTCGCCGAGCTGCGGCAGCTGCGCGGCTTGAAGCGAACCATCGCGGCGCGCTGAGGTTTACCTCACTCACGAGGCGCGCAGCGCTTCGACCGGTGCGAGCGTGGCGCCGCGTTCCTCGAGCATGCCGGCGAACGCGATCGCATCACGGATCGCCGCTCCGGTGGGGTCGTTGTTGAAGTACACGAACACGTCGCGCGCCGGCAGCGCCATCACGCGGCCGGCCCAGGTGCGCAGCTTCGCGCGCGGGTAGTCCGGCGCAAGCGGTCGCCCTTGATGGAAGCGGATGTAGCTCCATCCTCCGGTCACGACGTGGCGCGCGCGCAAGCCGGGGCGATCGGGGATCACCGTCGCCGCGCCGGCGGCGTCGAGGATGGCATCGACCTCGGGCGTCTCCCACGACGGATCGCGGAACTCGAACGCGGCGCGGTGGTGTTTCGGCAGCGCCTCCACGAACGTGCGCAACCGTTCGAGATCGGCGTTGAATCGTGGAGGAAGCTGGAACAGTACCGGCCCCAGCTTGCCGCCGAGCCCGCTTGCGCGCTCCCAGAAGAGCGCCAGCGGATCGACGGGATCCTTCAAGCGCTTGACGTGCGTGATGAAGCGCGACGCCTTCACGGTGACGACGAAGTCGCGCGGAACCGTGCGCGCCCAGCGCTCGAACGCTTCGCGCGCCGGCAGCCGGTAGAACGAGTTGTTCACCTCGACGGTGGAGAATCGTTTGGAGTAATGCGCCAGCCACTCGCTCTTCGGCGCGCCCTTTGGATAGAACTTCCCGATCCACGAGTCGTACTGCCATCCGCTCGTGCCGATCCAGATCATGCCGCACCTCGCGTCGCGCCGGACACGCTCGCCGCCGGCGCGTCTTCGAGCATGTCGATGACCGCTTCCTCGATCACGCCTTGCGTGGAAAGCGATCCGGGCTCCACGTTCTCGCCGATGCGTTCGAGCGCGTCGTGGATCGTCACGCCCGCCATGAACCGATCGACGACGCGCGGATCGACGTACGAGGATCGGCACACCGCCGGCGTGTTGCCGAGGTAGTGCGCGACCTCCTTGATCGCGCGCGACACCGCGCGCTTTTTCGCCGTCGTGGAGCCGGCGTGCTTCGCGACGGCGAGCGCCACGGCCGCCAGCACGGTCGCCGACCACGTGCGGAAATCCTTCGCGGTGAAGTCGCCGCCGGTGATCTCCTTGATGTGCGCGTTGACGTCCGAGGAGCGCACGTCGATCCAGCGCCCGTGCTCTTTGTACGCGAGCAGCTCGGGGTCGCCGCCGCGGCGGCGCTTCAGCGCGGTCACGATGCGGACGACCTCCGGGTCGACCACCGATTGCAGACGCTGCTTGCCGCCCTTCGCGGGATAGTCGAACGTGACGACGTCGCCGCTGATCGACACGTGCTCCTTGCGAATCGTGGCGAGCCCGTACGTGCTGTTCTCCTCCGCGTAGTCCTCGGAGCCCACGCGGAAGAAGCCGAGGTCGAGCAAGCGCGCCGCGCACCCGAGCACGCACGCGCGCGTGAGCCCGTCGTCATGCATCTGTCGAGCCGCAGCGGCGCGCATGCGCGGAAGCGTGCGCGCGAAGTCCAGCATGTGGTCGAACTTGATCTGGTCGCGGCGCGCGCGCCAGCGATCGTGGTAGCGGTATTGCCTGCGGCCGCGCGCGTCCAGACCGGTCGCCTGGATGTGACCCATGGGGTCCGACAGATCCACACGTCGGTCCACGCGGGCGGGATCACGAGCGAGCGGATGCGCGACAGCGTCTCCGTGTCGGTGATGTGCGCACCGGTCGTCTCGTCCACGTACGCGAAACCGCGGCCCGCGCGTTTCCGGCGAATTCCGGGCGCGGAGCAATCGACACGCTTCAACCTGGGCACGCCTTGGTTGTTTCCCTGATTGGGCCGAGGTCACGCCTTTCGGCCGGCATCAGGTCTCGACGGCGCGTGCAACCCGAGCACGGCCGCTACCGGCGACACGCACGCGCGTGCCGGGCGCGAGGATCACGCCGGTCGCGTCGTCGAGCGCGACGAGCGGCGTCGGTGCGGTGCGTGCGACGGCGTCGAGCCACGCGCGCGGGCGCGACGACGCGTGTACCGCGAGCGCGAACCCGCGCACCGGCCCGAGTCCGCGCGTCCACCGCTCCGGCACGCTCGCGCCCGGCTCGGGCTCGAGAGAGTGCTCGCACAACGCCATCGCGCCCGCGCTCGCGCCTGCGAGGGCCGCACCGTCTCGCCAGCGTTCGAGCGCCTCCTCCCACAGCGGCGTGTCGCGCAGGCACGCGAGCAGGTCGGCGGGACTGCCGCCGCCGAGATAGAGCACGTCGAAGGGCGGAAGAACCCCGCGCACGGCGTCGCTGCGTCGCAGGGCGCCGACCACCGTGGTGGTCGCTCCCAGCGTGGCGAAGTGATCGCGCGCCAGCTTCGCGCGGTGCGATGCTGCTCGTGGGTCGGCGCTCAGCAGCAGCGCGACGCGCGTGCCGCGGGCGGCACCGAGCAACGCTTTGTCGAACGGTCGCGCGGCGGGTCCGAACTCATCGCCCGACAGCAGCCCGATCGGCCCGCAACCCTGCTCGAGCGAATCCGCCGCGCGCTGGATCGTCTCCATCGCGCAGCAGCGTAGTGCCGCTGAGCGCGTGCGTCAGTGCTTCAGGAGGAGCGGCCGATGCTGCCGATCTCGTTGGTCGCGCGAGAGCTGGCGCGCAACGCTTCCTCCACGTTGGGTGCCGGCCGGTTGCCGGTGTGCAGCAGGTTCTGCACGCGCTGGACGCCGGAGATCTTGCGCACGGCTTTCTCCACGTCGCGAATCTGCGCTTCGTGGTCGAGGCGTCCGCGCAACGTGACGCAACCCTCGTACACGTCGACGTTGATGCGGCCCTTCGGGAAGCGTGGATCGCCGAAGACCTTGCTCTCGACCTTCTGCGCGAGCGCGATGTCGTCCACCGGAGGCTCATCGCCGCGCACCGCGTGCTCCATGCGGCGCTGGAGCCCGTGCATCTCCGCGGAGCCGAACCGCTTCGCGCGGTCGACCTTGCGCTGCGCCTCGCGCATCCGGCCTCCGATCATGTCCACGGCGCGCGCACGCCGGCCGCGTCCCGAGGTTGGATCGAAGAAGTGCTCGGCAGCCGCGCCTGCCATGCCGGCCCACAGCAACGTGCGAAACTTGGGCATGACGACTCCTCCTCGTGTTGTCCCAACCAAGGCTTACCCGGCGCCGCACCCGCCACACCTGACCGAGCGATGACGATCGCCGGCGTGGTTCTCGCCGCCGGTTCCGGCACGCGCTTGCGCCCGCTCACGCTCGTGCGTCCGAAGCCGCTGTGCCCGGTGAACAACGTGCCGCTCGTCGACGCCGCGATCGCACGCACACGCGCGGTCGCGCCCGACGTCGCCGTGAACGTGAGCGCGGGGCGCGAGATGATGGAGCGCCACCTGCGCGAGCGGCGGGTGCACCTGTCGATCGAGGAGCCGGAGCCGCTCGGCACGGCCGGCGCGCTCGTGCGCCTGCGCGACTGGATCGGCGGACGCGACGTGCTGGTGGTCAACGCCGACGCGTGGTATCCGGGCGCGCTCGCACCGCTCGCACACGGGTGGGACGGCGAGCGCATTCGCATGCTCGCGCGCGAGGACCCAGAGCGGCCGGACTTCGGCGGGTTGCGCCAGATCGGCGCGACGCTCATCCCATGGCGCGACGTCGCGGCCTTGCCGAAGGATGCGTTCGGGCTGATGGGTGCGATGTGGCGCAGCGCGTACGAGGATGGACGCGTGGAGCCGGTCGTGTCGCGCGAGCCGTTCTTCGACTGCGGCACGCCGCCCGACTACCACGCTGCCAACATGTCGGCATCCGGAGGACGCAACGTCGTGGGCGAAGGCGCGATCGTCAACGGCGAGATCACGCGCACGGTGCTATGGCCCGGCGTCACCGTCCACGAAGGCGAGCACCTCGTCGACGCGATTCGTGCCCGCGACGGCGTGACGGTGCTCGTGTCAGCGAGCCGACCGCCGCGCGAGCTTGACGACGTCGTCGAGTGAGAACGCTTGCGGCGATTCGAGCTGGTCGAACGTGCACTCGCGCGGGTCCTTGTCCGGTCTCCAGCGAAGCAGCCGCGCGCCGTGCCGGAACCGCTCGCCTTGCAGGTGATCGAACGCCACCTCGCACACCAGCTTCGGCTCGAGGGAGATCCACGAAAGGTCCTTGTCCTTGTTCCACCGGCTCGGACCGCCCGGACCCCAATCGCCGGTGAAGCTCGTTCCGCCTTCGAGCGGCGCGAGCATCTCCGCCACGCGCACGCGCTCACCCGCGGTGAAGCTCGACGTGAAACCGACGTGCCGCAGCATGCCGGTGTCGTCGTACAAGCCGAGCAGCAAGGAGCCGACTCCCTTGCCGGCCTTGTACAAGCGGTAACCGCCGACGACGCAGTCGGCGGTGCGCTCGTGCTTCACCTTCACCATCACCCGCTCGCCCTCGCGATACGGTCCGTCGGCGAGCTTCGCCACGATCCCGTCGAGGCCTGCGCCTTCGAAGCGCTCGAACCACGCGCGCGCCTCGTCGGCGTCGGGTGTCTGCGGAGTGGGGAAGCATTGCGGCGTCACCGTCACCGATTCCACCAGCACGGCGCGCCGCTCCGCGAAGGGATGCTCACGCACGTCCTCGTCGCCGCGCGCGAGGACGTCGAACGCCACGAAGGAGGCGGGCGATCTCTCGGCGAGCATGCGCACGCGCGATGCCGCGGGATGCAACCGGAGCTGGAGCGCCTCGAACTCCAATCTCCCGTCGAGCGAGATGATGATCTCGCCGTCGACGACGCAACGCTCGGGAAGCTCGCGCTTGAACGTCTCGACCAGCTCCGGGAAATAGCGTTCGAGCGGCTGTCCGTTGCGGCTGCCGACGTGCACGCGCTCGCCGTCGCGAAACACGATCGCGCGAAAGCCGTCCCATTTCGGCTCGTACAGCCAGCCGTCTCCGACGGGGATGTCCGGACGCAGCCGCGACAGCATCGGCGCGACCGGAGGCTCGATCGGGTAGCTCACGCCCGCCATCATCGCCGATCGCGCCGCCGAAGGCGGCTACCGCAAGAGCGTTAGTTGCGCTCTTCCTCGCGCCCGCCCAGCGCGCGCCACACCTCTTGCACGTTGTCGAACGTCCGGTCCGCCGGAAGCGTGCGAAGCTGCGCGACGAGCTGTGCCGGCGCGCCGGTGTCGCGCACCGACGCGGTGATTGCCTCGCGGTCGGCGGGGAAGATCGCCGGCCGCAAATGCCGGGCGAGGTCGGAGCGCGCCTCGACCTCCGCGGCCGTCAGCGTGCCCTCAGCCGGCGGCGGGTCGGGCGTGGTCAAACGTGCATCAGTCTGGGGCTCGTCGTCCCCGGCGCCCTCCATCTGACGAAACTCCTCGACGCGCGGCTCGACCGGCGCGCCACGTTGCATCGCTTCCGTCTCGTCGCTCAACGCGTCGTCGACGCGGGGATTGTGCTTGTCGCTTCCACGTGCCATAGCAACCTCCTGGGACGAATCATTCCCCTGCGCCGGTGGAGAAACACGCCGCGGAGGGTAGAGAACGATCATGCGGCAGCTTGCGCCGAGGATAGCGAGCGCGGATCGCGGATCGCTGCGCCGGCTTGCTTCGTTGCCCGCCGACGAAGGACTCGTGCTCACCTTCTACGTGAACCTCGACCCCACGGACTTCGGCACCGCACCCGCGCGAGAGACGCAGCTTACGTCGCTCTTCAACCAGGCGGCCGACGAGGTCGCCCGTGTCAACGCGTCGCACGATGTGCGCGCCGCCGCGGAAAGCGACCTCGAACGCGTGCGCGACGCGTTGCGCATCGACGATACCTGGGCGAAGGAAGCGACGGCCGCGCTCGTCGTGTGCTCCACGCACGCCGGCATCTTCGAGATCCTGCGGTTGCCGCTCGCGGTTGGGCCGCTCGTCTTCGTGGACGACCATCCGCGCCTCGATCTCGTCGCGTCGCTGCTGTCGACGACGGAGTGGGGCATCCTCCTCGTGAATCGCTCCACCGCACGCATCGTGCGCGTGTCGAACGGCATCATCCGTGAGACCGACGAGCAACACGACGACGTGCACGGCCGGCACTCCCAGGGCGGCTGGTCGCAAGCGCGATACGAGCGTTCGGTGGAGAGGGACGTGCAAATACACCTGCAAGCCGCTGCGCAGCGCATGTTCGACGCGCACTCGCGGCTCGCGTTCGATCGCATCCTCGTGGCGACGCCCGAGGAGCTGTGGCCGGAGGTGCAACGCTCGTTGCATCCGTACCTTGTCGAACGGCTCGCCGGACGCTTCGACGTCGACGTGGAGAACTCGACGGTGGAGGAGATCGAAGCCGCGGCGGAGCCCGGCATCGCACAGCACGATGCCGAGCGCGAGCGCGCGGCCCTCGATCGTCTTGCCGAAGGCCTCGGACGTGGCGAGCGTGCGGTCGCCGGCACCGACGACGTGTGGCGCGCGCTGCAGGAGCTGCGCGTGGAGATCCTCCTGCTCGACGACGCGCACGGTCACGCGGTGGAGATGATGAAGGCGTTGCAGCAAGCCGCGGACGTGCTCGTCGTCGCCGATCCCACCGCGCTCGGTGGCTACGGCGGCATCGCGGCGATCCTGCGTTACTAAGCGCTCTTTCGCGCCTTCGTCTTTCCCCGGCTCGTCCGGCTCGATCGTGCGTGTGCCGGAGCGCGACGCGCCGATGCGCGCTTGGCTCTCGACGCGCCTTTGGCTTTTGCGCCGCCTTCGAGGGATGCACGCAACGCTTCCATGAGGTCGGCGACCTTCGGCGTCTCGCGCTCTTCCGGCGCGGCTTCGATCGTCGCGCCTTTGGCCTTCTTCTTGATGAAGTCCAGCACGCGCTCGCGGTGCTCGTCCTTGTACTTCTCCGGCTTGAACTCCGTAGACAGCGACGACATGAGCTGCTTCGCCATCGCCAGCTCCTTCTCGGGGATGCGAGCCGGACGGTCGGGGATCGCGTCGATCTTCGACTTCGGGACGACCTCGTCGTGGAACAGCATCGTCTCGAGCATGAGCGCGCCGTCCTTCGCGCGGACCGCCGCGAGGTATTGCTTCGTGCGGATGACGACTCGGCCGATGCCGACCTTGTCGCCGTCCTCCATCGCGCGCAGCAGCAAGGAGTACGCATGCGCGCCGCCGCGATCGGGCGCGAGGTAATACGCGTGCTCGTAGTAGATCGGGTCGATGTCCTGAAGGGCGACGAAGTCTTCGATGTCGATGCTCTTCGTGGCCTCCGGCGCGAACTCTTCGAGCTCCTCCGGCTTCACGACGACCATGTGCGTCTTGTCGGTCTCGAAGCCCTTCACGATCTTCTCGTAGGGCACCTCGCGGCCGGTCTTCTCGCTCACCCGCTTGTACCGGATGCGCGCGCCGGTTGCCTCTTCGAGCTGATGGAATCGGAGGTCTTTCTGCTGGATCGCGCTGAACAGCTTCACCGGGATGCTGACGAGACCGAAGCTGATCGTCCCACTCCAGATTGAACGCGGCATCGGAGCCTCCTCGCGACGAGTGACGAGCGACGATGGAGGTTCTACCCGGCGAGCGAACCAGGCGAACCGCAGCGTACGTTTGCCAGCGCTCGTCTCGCTTGAGCGCGGCCGAGGTTGACCGAGCGCCAGCTCGGCTCGTGCTCGCCGGCCAAGCCTTGCGAGCACAATGCTTCACGCAACGGCGCTGCGTCTTGCGGCGGCAGCTCGCGCAACACCGCGACGGCGACCGCAACGGCATCCGCACCGAGCACCGATCCGAGGTAATACGTGTCGATGTCGTTCGTGACGCGCCACCGCGCGACGTTGCGCTCCGCCACGAACCGCTCCGGGTTCGCAACGTTCACGCACAGCAACGCAGCGACGCCGGCGGCGAGCACCGCCGCGCCGAACCGCTCGCGCTTGCCCTTCCACAGGCACCACAACAATGCGGCGAACACGACGGCGATCGTCGCGATGATCACGTAGGCAAAGAATCGCGCGACGGTGAACCCGAACGCGTGCTCGTACAAGCGCAAGCGCGTGAACGCGGATGCGAGGATGACGAACGCGAGCGCGATCATGCCGCTGCTGAGCATCCGGAAGCGGCGTTGCGCGGTGCGCTCCCCAAGGTCCCACGCGGCGACGACGAGCCCGACGGTGAGCACGGCGACGACGATCAGTTGGAAGAAGCCGCTGCGCGCGTACTCCGCGTACGTGAGGCCCGGCGTGACGAGCATGCGCTGTCGCCCGCCGAACAGGAACGCGAACTGCACGACGACGAAGATCGTGAACAGCGTCAGCACACCGGCGAGCGCCGCGGTCCATTGCTGGTCCTTCACCGGAGGAATCACGCGCGACACCGACGGCACCGATTCGACGGAGAGCAGCCGCGGCGCGACGGCGGTGCGAACGAGGATCCCGGTGATGAGCGTGCCGGCGAGCGCGAGCATCACGTGGCCGGCGACGCGCGAGACGTTCCAGTTCGGGAGCGGTGGCGTGATGACGTCCGCGAACACCTGGTCGGCGGAGCCGAGCAGCAGCGCGAACACGAGCATGATCGGCGCGGCGACGAACACGGTCCTCAAGACGGGGCGTGCGCGGTCGAGCCGAACGGATCGCGCGAGCGGCGCGAGCGGCCGCGCGACGAACGACGGCGTCACGAACAACGAGTGAACGAGGCGCAGCGCCGCGAGCACGAGCGCCCGTGTGGATGCGCGCACGACCTCGGCGCCGTCGAGCGCGACGGCGAGGCCGAGCAGGCCGGCAACCCCGAGCACGTCGAGCGAGCCGAGCGCAGCCGACGCACGCAGCGCGGGGAAGATCGAGAGCACGCCCGCCGCCACGATCAGCACCCGGCTGCGTACGTCGGGGAGGGTCGTGAAGAGCACCGCCGCGACCAGGCAGAAGAACAGCGGCGTGGAGACTCCGAAGGTTTGTCCGTTGAAGGCGTAATCGAAAGCGATGCCCAGGCCGATCAACGTCAGCGTCGTTCGCGTGCCGGGCTCTGAGGACATCGCGCACGATGCTCGCCGCATACACCGTATCGAAGCCATGTCCGTTCGGGCAGGGTTGCCGTTCGGCGCGCATTTCGGTACATGCGGCCCAGGCCGAACCGCCGAAGCAACGGGGATCGGTCGCACGTCGTTGGTTCACTCGGAGTCGCGCAGACGGGGAGCGGCTACCGCCAGGGCGGTATGGGGGGACACCGGGAGTCCCTCACCGAGTGATGGAGGTCCCCGTTTGAAGCGCACCCTCGTGGCTGCGTTCGTCGCAGCGTGCATGCTCGCAACGATGGCGAGCAACGCCGGCACCGGAAACGGCGCGCCGGCAGGATCGCACTACAACCTCAACATCATCGGCGTCGCGAAGAACAAGACGTCGTCGATGACGGACTCCAACAGGCACACGATCTTCGTGCCGTTGTGGGGCAGCTCGAAGATCGGCCTGCAAGAAGGTCCGTTTACGGTCATCGACGGCAACGGAACCGACGGCAGCGCACGGTTCCAGCTCCCGAACCCCGATCCGGACGGCGACGGCGTGACGGCGTACAGCGTGTACACGCGCGCGCTCGGCAAGCCCGGCGGCGGTGCGGTGGCGACGTCGTGCTTCACCGACACCGACGGCGTGACGTGGTGCTCGACCGAGAACGTTGTGTACTCGCGCACGAAGGGCAAGCAGTCGTTCGAGAACGTCACGCGCCAGTTGCTGACGGTGTGCGTGGACACCGACGGCGACACGAAATGCGACACGCGTGAGTCGCTGTTCTCGAACGCGACGCACGATTACTTCTGGCAGTACGACAACAAGGGACTGCGCGTCGCGCAGCTCCGCTTCTATCAGATCCCGACAGTCGTCGGTCTCACCCCGTAGACCGGCGGCGTCTCTCGGCCGGGAAGCGGCGAAGCCGCTT
>JBIOWR010000121.1:0-3729 GCA_044868775.1 Actinomycetota bacterium | reverse complement strand
CGTGGACCAGTTCCTGGACTTCTGCACGCGGATGAAGCTCGACCCGTTGCGCGCCGAGATCGGGGACCTCCGGAGCTACCTCGCGTGGCTGACGACGCGCAACTTCGCGCGGACGAGCATCGCGCGCAAGGCGGCGGCGCTGCGGTCGCTGTACGCGTTCTTGGTCAAGGCCGGCGCGCGAACCGACGATCCCGCGGCGCTGATCCAGGCGCCGGTGCGCGGGCGTCCGCTGCCGGCGGTGTTCAAGCCGTCGCAGGTGGACGCGATCCTGCGGCTGCCTCCGGACGACGATGCCGCGGGCGTGCGGGATCGGGCCGTGCTCGAGGTGCTCTACGCGTCCGGTGCGCGCGTGACCGAGGTGGCCGGGCTCGACCTGGACGCGCTCGACCTCGACGGCGCGCGCGTGCGGCTCTTGGGAAAGGGCTCGAAGGAGCGGTTCGCGCCGCTCGGCGAGCCCGCGCTCGATGCGTTGCGCGCATACCTGGAGGGCGCGCGCGAGGCGTTCGTGTCCGATTCGTCCCCGAAGGAGGCCGTGTTCTTCAACGCGCGCGGCAAGCGCATCACGTCGCGGGACATTCGGCGAATCGTGGAGCGCTACGTCCGCGAGGCGGCCCCCGGCAAGGGCTCGCCCCACACGTTCCGGCACAGCTTCGCGACGCATCTCCTTGAGGGCGGGGCCGATTTGCGGAGTGTGCAGGAGTTGCTGGGACACGCCGATCTTCGAACGACCCAGCTATATACTCACCTTTCACGAGAACGCCTCCGTCAGATCTACGACGATGCCCACCCCAGAGCGCGAAATGGCGAGTAAACCGAGGACGCAGGTCGACGAGTCCGTCGACGATGCCTCCGCCGCGATTGCGGAGCTGTGGCGGGAGTTCAAGGCCGCCGGCGATCCGGCCATTCGCGAACGCCTGATCCTGCACTACTCGCCGCTCGTCAAGTACGTCGCCGGTCGCGTCTCCGTCGGGCTGCCGTCCACGATCGAGCAGGCCGACCTCACGTCGTACGGCATCTTCGGGCTCATCGACGCGATCGAGAAGTTCGATCCGGAGCGCCAGATCAAATTCGAGACGTATGCGATCTCACGCATCCGCGGCGCGATCATCGACGAGCTGCGCGCGATCGACTGGATCCCGCGATCGGTGCGGTTCAAGGCCCGTGAAGTGGAGCGCGCGCTCGCGAAGCTCGAAGGCGAGCTGCGCCGTCCTCCCAGCGACGCCGAGCTCGCCGCCGAGCTGCAGGTGTCGCTCGACGATCTTCAAGATCTGTTGAACAAGATCAACCTCGTGTCGGTGGTTGCGCTCGACGAGCTGCTCTCCGTCGGCGGCGACAAGGAAGACAAACTCACGCTCGTCGACACGCTCGAGGACACACGCGCCGCCGATCCGGTGATGTCGTTCGAGTCCGAAGAGATGCGTCACATCCTCGCGCAAGCGGTGAACCACTTGCCGGAGAGAGAGCGTCTCGTCGTAACGCTGTATTACTACGAGGGCCTCACGCTCGCCGAGATCGGCAACGTGCTCGGCGTCACGGAATCGCGTGTGTGCCAGATGCACACGAAAGCCGTGTTGCAATTGCGCAACAAGCTCGCGGAGACCGGCTGATTCGTCGCACTTGATTCGGCTCGCGTGATCCTTAGTATCGCGCCCACGATGAATGCTTCTGGCCGTCGTGTTGCGTTTGCGCGCGTGGCGCTCGCGCGCATGGTGATTGCGCGCGTGGTGGTCGCGTGCGTCGTGGCGCTCGCGTGCGTCGGTGCGTCCGTGCCGGCGTCGGGCCGCGCCGGCGACTACGTGCAACCGGTGTCGGGGCCGATCGTGCGGCACTTCGAACCACCACCGGAGCCGTACGCGGCCGGTCATCGCGGCATCGACATCGCGGCGCCGTCCGGCAGCGACGTCGTTGCGAGCGCGAGCGGAACCGTGCACTTCGCCGGTCAGGTCGGCGGCGCGTTGTTCATCTCGATCGACCATCCGGACGGGATCAAGACGACGTACTCGTTTCTGTCGGTGGTGCTCGTTCGCGCCGGCGCTTCCGTGGTGCAAGGGGAGGTGATTGCACGTTCGGGTGCAGGTCATCCGGGAGAGCCGCCGGATCACTTGCATTTCGGAGCGTTACGCGGCGACGAATATCTCGACCCGGAGGCGCTGCTCGTGGCGAGCTTGCGCAGGAACGTCTGGCGCGTGATCCGCCTGGCGCCGGACCCGGGGTGAGCCGCTGGAGCGGGCGGCGATGCCGAGCGCGGCGATGCCGAGCGCGGCGATGCGAGTGCGGCGTGAGCCGCTAGCATCACGGCGCCGTGACAGACGAGACACCGGAGCGCCGGCGCGTCGCGAAAGCGAAGCCGTGGGATATCGGCTCGCTCCTGCCGTGGTCGGTGGCTGCGACGTTCGGCGACCCGGTGCTGTTGCTGCTGCCGGTGGCGATGACGGTGTTCGGCATCGTCGCGCTCTTGGGAATTGGGGCAACGTCGGCTGCTGAGTGCTCGCGCGTCGCCGGCTGTCCGGCGCAGATTCTCGTGCCGTTCTGGTCGCTGCCTCCGTTCGACGCGTACCAGGATGCGGGGGCGATCGGCCTTGCCACGGGGAGCGCGCCGGTCGTGTGGCTGCTTCGCGGCGCCGCGCTGCTCGTGAGAACGACGCTGTTTGGGGTCGCGGCACACCTGTCGCTTCAGCGCGCTCACAACGAGTCGCCCGACCTCGGCAAAGCCGCTGCGGGCGTGCGAACCCGCCTCGCCACGCTCGCCACGCTCGAGCTCGTTGCGTTCGGCGCGTTCGGGATCCCGCTCGTGCTGGGACAGGGCTCGCTGCTCGCGCCGGGTCGCCCGGTCAGCCAGCTCGGCGCGACGATCGGGCTCGCCGTGCTCGTCAACGCCTTCCTCGCGGCGTTCGAGACGCCGAACGCGTGGGCGGCGGTGGGAACCGGCCTCGAGCGGCTGCGAAAGCGCCCCCTCGGGCACCTCGCGCTGTGCGTGCTCGCGACGGCGGCCTCCAACGGTGTCTACTGGCTGGCGACCGCGGGTGAGGCGGGGCGGCCGCGCGACCTGACGCTCGCGCTGTACGCGCTTGTCCACGCCGTGGTCGCGACCGTATTCCTGGTCGCGTTCGCGCGGCGGTGGCGGCTCCTCTACCAGGCAAATTAGCTTCTCCCGGTGGCCGGGGCTACCCGCGCGGTGCTACCATCGCCGCTGGCCACAGCCCGGACGACGCAAGACGCACGTGGGCCCGGCCAAATACGCACGCCCGCCGAACCTCCTTCGGTCCCCGCGCAACGCAACGAGCGGGGTGAGGCCGCGGGCGGAGGAGTAACCGAGCGAGGAGGACGCATGGCCGTCGTAACAATGAAGCAACTCCTGGAGTCCGGAGTGCACTTCGGACACCAGACCCGCCGCTGGAACCCCAAGATGCGCCGCTTCATCTTCGGCGAGCGCAACGGCATCTACATCATCGATCTCGAAAAGACCGTCAACGGGATCGAGCGCGCATACGCCTTCGTGCGCGATTCCGTCGCGCGCGGCGGGACCGTCCTGTTCATCGGGACGAAGAAGCAGGCGCAAGAGACGATCGAGGAAGAGGCGAAGCGCTGCGGCATGCCGTTTGTGAACCAGCGCTGGCTGGGCGGCATGCTCACGAACTTCGAGACGATGCGCAAGCGCCTCAACCGCCTGCGCGAGCTCGACGCGATGGAGAAGACCGGCGCGACGGATCTTCTCCCGAAGAAAGAAGT
>JBIOWR010000120.1:0-12206 GCA_044868775.1 Actinomycetota bacterium | reverse complement strand
GTCCTGCCCGAGAACGTCGTGCCGGGCGAGTGGTACATCACATCCGACATCTGCGTGGTGTGGTACGTGTGCGTGAAATCGTGCTCGGGCGCAGCCGTTTGCACTGCGCCGAACTCGTGAAGCTGTTCCTGCATCGGCGCGACGTCTCCGAAGTCGCCGCAACCCCAGCGCACGCCTTTGACGGTTCCGTCGCTCGACTGCCACCGCATGAACACCGTGGCCTTCGTTGCGTTGTAGTCGGCCTTTCCGGCGCTGTTTTGCGCGCTGGACGTCACGTTGGCGTACGTGAGGTACTTCACACCGGTCGCGTTCCATCCCCGAGCCGCGAGCTCGGCCTTGATCTTACCGTGCGGATCCGATGTGTAGAAGGCATGCGGCTGAAGTCCGCGGATGTACATGATTCCGTAGAACTTGAACGTGTAGCCCCACGCCGGGGCCTGCACCGTGCGGAAGAGGTGGTTGATGGCTTTGTTGCGCACGCGGCCGCCTTGATTGTTGGAGGCGGACATGAAGATGCGGCCGTTGAACGCCGAGTACCCGATGTTCGACTCGAATCGTGATCCGTCGGAGCACGCCACCGGACGGTCCCACGATTTCGGATCGATGTCGTTCGGCACGAAGTAGATGTTCTGGATGTGCTGCGACCCGGCCTGCACGGGACCATTCGTGCGGTCGTCGCGCGCGATGAGGTTGCACTGGCGCGGAGGAGGGTCGCACGGATCGTCGATGTACGGACACGGGCCGCCCAACTGAGCCTCTTGAAGTACGTCCGTCATCGTGGCCTCGGCAATGGCGGGCGGCAATCCGCCGGTTGCACCGACCGTGGTGATATCTCCGTCGCCATCCGGCCGGTGGTCGTGAGCCGATCCAACCTGCGCCGTGACGACAACGATCAACCCTGCCAACACCGCAACGACCTTCCTCCGCACATCTGCCCCTTCCCTCCCAGCCCGGCGCAGTAGGGAATGCCCAGAAACCCACGGTCACTTCGAAATCCGAATCCGATATTCGGATATAGCATATATACGTAGGACCCGGGCATTTCGTTGCGAAATTCGTTCGGATTGGTTTCTGTTCTGCGCGCGCCGTGGGTACGCGTGATGCGTCGAACGGGCCGGGTTCTAGTTCTGGCCGGCCTTCTCGCGTGGGTTCACGTCGGCGAGCGGCTCGCAGATCCGGCACGGCTCCATGATCTTCTCCTTGCCGGGAGGAACCGGCTTCACGCCGGAGCGTCCGGCCACGACGACGCAGTCCGGACGGTGGAACATCGTGCCCGACGAGGTCATGACGTACGACCCGTTGGCTCCCGAAGCGGGAGAGGACGCCGCCACCACGCCCGCAGCGAGGAGCGACTCGATCTTGCGCAGCGCCGATAGCTGCTCGCCGGCCTGGCGACGGGATTCCTCCATCTGGCGCGCCATCCAGTAGCCGAAGTAGCACAGCCCGCCGACGATCGCGAGCGCGAGCCCGAACAGGCCTCCAGAGATCAGGTACGGCACCTGCTCGAAGACGTACGGCGTGCGCGACGCGCCCCACCACCCGAGCAGGATCACCGGGAACCCGATGCCGATGAGACCCGCTCCCGCGATCATCAGCGCTCGCGACGCCTTGCGCGCACCGCCGCCGCGGACGCGCAGCTTCGCGATGTTGTCGCGCAGCCGTGCGTTGCGCTGGTCGCCGGGCTCGGCGCCGGTGGTGCGCTCGGGTTCGGTGGTCATGGGATCTCCGCAGTCTCCTGCGGGCACGCCTGCGCCGCAACTACGGTGGTGGCCGCGTCGGCGAACCGGCGCAGCACGATGGCAAACAACGCGCCGAGCAACGCGACCAGCGCGCCCGTCGCGCCCGGCACCCCCGCGACCGCCACCGGCACGGCGTCGAGGAACGGCACGCCCGGCAAACGCGGCTGGGTCGGTTGCTGCCCCGGATCGATCACGCCGCCCGAATCCGGGAACGGCGCGGGCGGCACGTCGCCGCCGGTGTCGATCGGGCCGAAGTCGATGTCGGGCTCGTCGAACGTGAACGCCGGCGCCGCGGCCGCGTCCACCGACGCCTCGCCGAGGACGATCGACATCGTCTGGTCTCCTTGCGTGAAGCTCGTCGCATAGCCGGCGATCGTCGGCGCGAGCATGTTGAACAGCGGCTTGAGCGGGCTGTCCTTCGCGCTGGGGCTGCGAATCCAGCGCTGGAGGTCCTCGTTGGGGATCGCGTCGACGAGCTTGTTGAAGCCGGAGGAGTTCATCCGAATGATCAAGCCGGTGACGTTGCCGAATCCTTCCGCGGCCTCGGAGTCCACGCGGCTCGACGCGCGCGTGACGACGACGTCGAAGCCCTCCGGCTTGAGGTAGTCGTCGATCAGCTTGCGCGCTTGCCCGCCGGTGGGATCCACCGCGGGATTGGTTCCCGCGTGCAAACCCTTGTCGTCGACGAAGATCGGCACGCTGCACGTGTCGGGGTTCGCGCCCGGCTGCTGGCATTGCGCGTCGATGCTCATGCCGGTGATCGACACGCGCGTCGTCGGCTTGGCGACCTTGCCGTCGCTCGTCGCCTCGGCGAGGACGTCGATGGCGCCGAACGACACGAGGCCGAGCAGCGACACCTTCTCGAGGTGCGTGGCCGCGTGCGCGATCGCGACGCCGCGGCGCACCTCGGTCCACGTGCGCGCGCTCATCGCGCCGACGAAGAACGCACCGCTGAGACCGGCTTCCTTGGTGAGCGTGGTCGCGTCCGAACGTCCTTCGCGCGCATTCGCGATCATCTCCACGACGCCTCCGGCCGGATACATCGAGGAGGACGGATGCCCCTCGGCCTCCGGATAAAAGGCTTCGGCGCGCACCGGGTACGTGCAGCTGCGCGTGGAGCAGCCTTCGGTCACGCCGGCCTTGATGCTCTCGCGCGCTTGCGGGATGTACGGCGAGAAATAGCCGCCGTCCTCGCGCGTGCCGTCTTGCGTGGGGTCGAACATGACGAGGTCGAGGATGAGCGCGGGGTCGGCGTTGCCGGCGGCATCGCCCGGCCACGCGACGCTCGACAGCGCGCGGCCGCTCGGACCCGAGTCGGTGAGCGACAGGCTGTGCACCTTGCGAAGCTCGAACGTGGGATCGGTGGGGAGCCCGAACGACGGCTGGTTGTAGATGAAGGAGATTGCGGTCGCGTTGGCGCTCATCTGGTAGCCGCCGAGATCGGTCTCCTCGCCGGCGGCGCGCAGACCCAACGGCACGACGAGGGTTGCGGTTCCGATGAGGACGACGAGTAAGCGGGCCACGTACTTCCGCATGGTCAGCCCGCCTTCCCGAGGTACGCCGAGTGCAGCTCTTCGGCGACGTCGTCGGGCTGGCCGACCATGCGAATCCTCCCGTGCACCATGATCGCAGCGTAATCCGAGACGGCAAGCGCCGTGCGCGCGAATTGCTCCACGACGAGGATCGCGACGCCGCGCTCGGCGATCTCGCGCACCAGGTCGTACAAGCGGCCGACGATGATCGGCGCGAGGCCCAACGAGAGCTCGTCGAGCATGAGCAGCGCCGGATCGGTCGCGAGCGCGCGTGCGATCGCCAGCATCTGCTGCTCGCCGCCCGACATCGTTCCCGCGAGCTGGTTGCGGCGCTCCTTCAAGCGAGGGAATTGCTCGAAGGTTCGCTCTTCGACTTGTGCTTGCGGCACCTTCGCGTACGTCACCATGCGCAAGTTCTCGGTGACGGTGAGGTTCGGGAAGATGCCGCGGCCCTCGGGGATGGCGCACACGCCGGCGCGCGCGAGCTCGTCCGCGGTCGCGCCGTTGATGTGACGGCCGGCGACGTGCACGCATCCGGACGTCGCTTGCATCTGTCCCGACGCGACGCGCAACGTCGTGGTCTTGCCGGCGCCGTTGGGACCGAGCAGCGCCATGACGCTGCGCTCGGGCACGACGAGGCCCACGCCGTGCAGCACCTCGATGCGACCGTACGACGCGTGCACTCCCCGGAGCTCCAGCACGGGCGCGGTCATGCCGCGTCCCCCGGCTGGCCCAGATACGCCACCTGAACCTCCTCGTTTGCCTGGATCTCGGCCGGGGTCCCCACGGCGATGAGACGGCCGAAATCCAGGACGTGGACGGAGCTGCACAGCCCCATCACGAACTCGATGTCATGTTCAACGAGCAAGACGGCCAGACCTTGTGCGGCCAGGCGTTTGAGCAGTTGTGCCATAAAGTCCGTTTCGCCTTCGGTGAGGCCGGACGAGGCCTCGTCGAGCAGCAGCAACCGCGGGCCGGTCGCGAGCGCGCGCGCCAGCTCCACCAGGCGCAGCAGCCCCGTCGGCATGGTGTCGGCGCGCTGGTCGGCGTGGGAGGTGAGCCCGACGGTGTCGAGGATCTCGTCGGCCGCGGCGTGCGGATCGACGGCGTCGTGCGACCACCGGCCGCGTATCTCCGCGGCGACGAGCACGTTCTCGCGCGCGGTGAGCGAGCCGAACACCTCGAGGCGCTGGAACGTGCGCGCGATGCCGAGGCGCGCGCGTGCGTGCGGCTTCAACCCTTCGAGCGTGCGCTCGTCGAACGTGACGCGACCGTCGGTGGATTCGATCAGTCCGGAGATGACGTTGAACATCGTCGTCTTGCCGGCGCCGTTGGGTCCGATCAACCCGGTGATCGAGCCGGCGTCCACGGTCATGTTCACCTCGTGCAGCGCACGCAGGCCGCCGAACGAGACGCCGACCTCGTTAGCTTGCAGAAGCGGCAACGCTCGTCACCTCCTCGACGGGCGGCGCGGGCGACGGCGGCTGCGCGGTTTGGTGCGGGAGGAGCTTGCGCGCGAGCCGCTCCACGTTCTTGGCGATGAAGAACGCGATGCCGTTGGGGTTGCGACCGAGGCCCACCGCGCCGGCGCCGACGACGAGGAACACGAGGCCGCTGAACGCCGGGAACTTCTCCTGAACGAACAGCAGCAGCGCGTACAGCATCCCGCCGGTGAACGCGCCCGACACGGTGGTGATGCCGCCGATGACGGCGAGCAGCAACACCGGCAGGCTCTGGAACATCAAGAAGTCGATCGGGCCCGCGCTGCTGCGCAAGCCGCCGAACAGCGCGCCGGCCAGGCCCGCCATCGCCGCGGAGATCATGAACACGGTGAGCTTCGTGCGCGCGAGCGACAAGCCCAGCGTTGCGCACGCCACCTGGCTGTCGCGCATCGCCGCGAGCCGGCGGCCGAATGGCCCGCGCCGGATCGCGATGACGACGGTGCCGAAGACCGCGAACATGATCGACAAGAGGATGAAGTACGCGCGCTCCCCGTCGAACGAGATGCCGAGCACGTCGAGGCGGCCGACCGTGAGCGAGCCGAGGTTGCCGAACACGCTCTCGTTCGGAAACACCATGTTGTCCATGAGCACGGCGAACGCCATCGTGCTGAGCGCGAGGTACAAGCCTTGCAGCCGCAACGACGGCAGCGCCACGAGCGCGCCGACCGCGCCGGCGAGCACGAGCGCCGCGACGAGCCCGACGACGTTGCCGTCCGCGCCGACCTTCGCCATCGCGAACGCACCCAGTCCGGCGAACGACATCTGGCACAACGACACCTGACCGCCGAAGCCGACGAGCGGCACGAGCGACAGCATGATGAGCGCGAACGCGAGCCCGAGGCCGACGCGCGAGATGTCGGCCGGCCCGAGGAACCCCGACACGATGATCGCGACGGCGATCACGGTCGAGAAGCCCACGACGGCCTTGCGCATCGTCGGCACGCGCGGCGCGACGGCGCCGGCGAGGCGCGCGGTGCGCAACCGCATCTCCGGCAGCGCGTACAGCACGATGAACAGGAACAGCGTCGGCAGCGACGCGCGCAACCCGTGCAGCCATCCGCGCAGCGTCACGTACCCGATCACGTACGACTCGATGAGGCCCAGCGCGAACGCTCCCGCGAACGTCATCGGGAGGCTGCGCAAGCGGCCGACCATCGCGGCCGCGTACGCGTTCACGACGAGGAGCGTGAGGATGAGCACGTTCATCTGGAGCACCGGCGCGAGCAGGATGCCGGCGATGGACGCGAGCGACGCGCCGATCGCCCACGAGAGCATGCTGACGCGATCCGGTTGCGCGCCGTTCATCGCGAGCAAGTTGCGATCGTCCACCACCGCGCGCATCGCGATGCCGACGCGCGTGCGCGAGAGCAACACGTAGAGGAACCCCGCCACCACGACACCGGCGACGATCGTGATGATCTCGTGCCACGTGACGAAGATGCCGCCGAGCTGGACGCCGCGCGGCTCCAGGAATCCGGGGAGCTCGCGCGCAACGGTCGGCTCCCAGATCGCGTTCGCGAGGCCGACGAGGAACACCATGAGTCCCACGGTGACCACGAGCGAGGTCGCCACCGACGCGCCGCGCAAGTGACGGATGAGGCCGCGCTCGATCGCCGCGCCGAACAGCGGCGCGAGCACGAACACGACGAGGATCATCGCGAGCGGCGCCGGCACGTCCCAGCCGATGCGCAGCTGCCAGTACATGAACGCCATGAGCATGCCGATGCCGCCGTGCGCGATGTTGAAGATGCCCGAGGTGGTGTACGTGACGACGAGTCCCGTCGCGGCCACCGAGTACACCGAGCCGGTGACGATGCCGGCGATCGTGAACGACAGGAACTGGCTCATCGGTTCATCTGACGGCCGGCACGAGGCCGCCCTTGTCGCAGTGCCAGCCGCTGCTCGCCGGCGCCCATCGCACGAACTTGCCGTTCTTCACGATGACGTAGAGGAAGCAGCCGGTCGGCATCTTGCGTCCGGTGTCGTGCGTGGCGTGCATGCCGTACCCGGTCCACTCGTGCAGCCCGGCGAGCGCGGCGAGCAATTTCTTGCGCGTCAGCTCCGGTCCGATCGAGGTGGCGAGCTCCGCGAACATGCGTCCTGCCGACCATGCGTACAAGCCGAAGTAATCGGGCTTCGCGCCCGGCGATACGCGCGCGAGCCACTGCTTGTACAACGTCATCTCCGGGTTGTTCGCAGACTCTTCGAGCAGCGCGTTGTTGAGGAACACGAGCGATCCCTCCACGCTCGCGCCGCCGAGCGAGATGTATCCCTGGGAGTACGCGACGGAGTCCCAGTCGCGCACTTGCGGGAACCACTTCTGCTGGCGCATCGCGTCTTGCAGCTTCACGAGCGTGCGGTAGTCGCCGACGAAGTCCACGTACTCGACGCCCGCGTCCATCATGTCGAGCACGAACGGCGTGTAGTTCGCCTCCGACACGCTCAACTCGGCGGTGTAGATGAACTTGTAGCCGTGCTTGCTCAGCGTCTTCACGCGCTGCGTCGCGGTGTTCTTGGACACGCCGACGTTGAGCCACAGCATCGCGGCTTTCTGAACGGCGCTCGGGTATCTCTCCTTGATCAAGTTGAAGTTGCCGATCGACAGGAAATCCGGGCGCACCGGATAGGCCGGGAAGTTGTTCTTCGCGAGCGTGCGCTCTCCGTTGACGGTGATCGCGCTGATGTCGGGGACGCCGCAGTCCTCCCCCGCCTTCGCGCCGCCGTTGTCGAGCGCAGACATCGAGCCGACGAGCGCGAACGCTTTCTTGCACGCTTCGAGCACCGCGCTCCGGTTCGCTCCCGCGTCGATGCGCGTGTCGAGCAGCAGCGGCCTCATGCCGCGCCCGCAAATTCCTCCCTGGCTGTTCACGAATGCGGACAGCGCGACCATCGCTTGATGCGTGGACTTGAACAAGCCCGATTGCACGCCGCTCACGTCGGACGCGACGGCGACGGTGATCTGGCTGGAGGAGATGCCGGTGTCGGTGGACTTGTTGCCGCCCGCGGACGGCTCGCATTTCTTCACCGGCGTGACGCCGGGCGGAACGCTGCCGCCAACGTTGGGGAGCAATCCTCCGGTCGGGCCGACGCTCGGCAGCGTTCCGTTGATCTCTCCGGGCAGCGGCGACTCGCCGGTGAGCGGGTTCTGCGAATTGCCGCGTCCTTGGCCGATACCGGCCGCGCGTTGCTCGGCGGTGAGGCGCGCGCCGCAGGCGGCGAGCGTCACGACCGACGCCGTCAGGAGGCACACGAGAACGAGGGAGCGGGGGGATCTCACCTGTTCAGGATTCGGCCCGAGCCGAACCTCCTCCTCTCTAGCGTTTCGCTTGCGTTTCCCTCCAGGGCTTCGTCGCGTCCGGATCGACGTCGCGCGGCAGTCCCAAGATCCTTTCCCCGATCACGTTGCGCAGCACCTCGGAGGTGCCGCCTCCGATCGTGAGCGCCGGGGAGAAGATGAATCCCTGCGCCCACCACGTCGGGTCGGCGCCGAGCGGCCCGGACTCTTCGAGCACTCCTTCGGGACCGGCGAGGTCTTTTGCCAGACGGAACACGCGTTGCCCGTGCGGGTCGGCGAGCGCCTTGCGCAAGCTCGCCTCCGGACCGGCGCGACCCGACACCGCAGCCGCAACCATGCGCAAGCCATGCACGCGCAAGATCTCGCCCTCCGCGTACAGCGCCGCGAGCTTTTGCCGCAGCACCGGGTCCTTCACGCCGCCGCGCTCGCGCGCGAGCCGCACGAGGTCCTCCGCGGTCGGGCCCCATCCCCATTGCGCGCCCGCCTTCGACAGCGTCACGCGCTCGTTCGCGAGCGTGTCGCGCGCGAGGTCCCAGCCGCGATTCTCCTCGCCGATGAGATTTTGCGCGGGCACGCGCACGTCGGTGAAGAACACTTCGTTGAACATGTGCTGTCCGGTCATCTCCACGATCGGCCGTATCTCGATGCCGGGCGAGTCCATCGGGACGATGAAGTAGCTGAGCCCCGCGTGCTTGGGCACGTCCGGGTTCGTGCGCGCGAGCAAGATGCCGAACTTGGCGAAGTGCGCGAGCGAGGTCCAGATCTTCTGTCCGTTGACGACGTAGTGATCGCCGTCGCGCTCCGCGCGCGTGGCGACGTTCGCAAGGTCCGATCCGGAGTTGGGCTCGCTGAACAGCTGGCACCACACCTCTTCGCCGGCGAGCATCGGCATGAGGTAGCGGTCCTTCTGTTCCTGGGTTCCGTGCGCGAGCAGGATCGGCCCGCAGTGGCCGGTGCCGATCGGGTTGATGGGGCGGTGCACGCCCGCGCGCTTGATCTCGTCGTCGACGATCAGCTGGAGCATCGGGTCCGCACCGAGCCCGTACGGAGGGGGCCAATGCGGCACGACATAGCCGGCTTCGGCAAGCTGCCGTCCACTGGGATTTGGGTGCTGTTCGAGCCAGGTTCGGACTTCTTTGCGGCGAGGATCGTCGTCCGGCGGGAGCTCGAAGTCCATGGCGGGACTATAGAACTTTGCCCGAAAAAATTGCAACACGTTCTACCGCGCGGTACTTTTCGTCTGTGAGCCCGTCCGTGGGTCCCGCAGATACCGCGAGCGCCGAGCTGAACGGCAAGCGCCTCACCGAGAAGCAATCGGCGCGGCGATTGCGCGTGATCCAGGCGGCGATGTCGCTCGCGTCCGAGGGCGGCTACGACGCGGTGCAGATGCGCGACGTCGCTGCGCGTGCCCGCGTCGCCCTCGGCACGCTCTATCGCTACTTCCCCTCCAAGGATCACTTGCTCGTCGCCGCGATGGGCGAATGGACGACGGAGCTGCAACGTCGCGTGTCGGCGCGGCCGCCGCGCGGAGGCACACCCGCGGAGCGTGTCGCCGACGTGTTGCGCCGCGCCGTGCGCGGGATCGAGCGCGAGCCGCGCCTCGCGGCCGCGGTCGTAACGGCGCTTTCGACGATCACCTCCGAGGACGAGGCGACGCTTGCCGACGCCAAGGCCGTGTACGTGACGATCGAAGCGATCATCGATTCCGCTTTGGATCACGACGCCGTCGAGGAGCACGAGTCGGTAATCCGCATCCTCTCCCAAGTGTGGTTCGCCGCGATCGTGGCGTGGGTGCGCGGCTGGGGCGACGAGGGCGACATGGCGCGCGACCTCGAAGCCGCGGCGCGATTGCTCGTGCGCTCGTAGCCGCGGGCGCGGACGCGCGCGCGGGCTTTCATGCGTGCATGAGGTGTCGTATGCGGAACTCCTGCACGCATGAACGCGGCGGACTTTCGCAAAACTGAAATGTGTTCTAATTTTGGTGGCGAGATCCGACCTGCATTCCGCGAACAGGAGGGCCCGTCATGCCCGAAGCCGTGATCGTCGAGGCAGTACGAACCCCGATCGGAAAGCGCAACGGCGGGCTGTCGGGAATCCATCCCGCGGAGCTGCTGGGCATCGTCCTCCAAGAGGTGGTCAAACGATCCGGCGTCGATGCGACGCTCGTCGAGCAGGTCATCGGCGGATGCGTGTCGCAAGCGGGCGAGCAGGCGCTGAACGTCACGCGCACGGCGTGGCTGAACGCCGGCCTCCCCTACGAAGCCGCGGCGACCACGATCGACTCGCAATGCGGCTCGGCGCAGCAAGCGAACCACCTCATCGCGGGGTTGATCGCCGCCGGCAGCATCGAGACCGGAATCGCATGCGGCGTGGAGATGATGAGCCGTGTCGCCCTCGGCATGAACGTGATGAACGGCCCCGGCACGTTCATCCCGCCTTCGTGGTCGATCGACGCGCCCGATCAATTCGGCGGCGCGGAGCGCATCGCGAAGAACCGCGGCATCACGCGTGATGACGTGGACGCGTTCGGCCTCCGATCGCAACGCAACGCGCGCGCAGCGTGGGACGAGGGCCGCTTCACGCGCGAGGTCGTCCCGGTGGAGGCCACGAGCGAGGGCGGCGAGCGCACCGTGGTCGAGCGCGACGAAGGACTGCGCGAGACGAGCATGGAGAAGCTCGCGTCGCTCAAGCCGGTGCTGCCCGACGGCATCCACACCGCAGGCAACTCGTCGCAAATCTCCGACGGAGCCGCCGCCGTGCTGTGGATGACGCAGGATAAGGCGAGATCGCTGGGTTTGAAGCCGCGCGCGCGCATCGTCGCGCAGACGCTGGTGGGATCGGACCCGTATTACTTGCTCGACGGCCCGATCGATGCGACGCGGTCGGTGCTCGCCAAGGCCAAGATGAAGCTCGGCGACATCGACATCGTGGAGATCAACGAAGCGTTCGCGAGCGTGGTGCTGAGCTGGGCGGGCGTGATGAAAGCCGACATGGACAAAGTCAACGTGAACGGCGGCGCGATCGCGCTCGGGCACCCGGTCGGCGCGACCGGCAGCCGGCTCATCACCACCGCGCTTCACGAATTGGAGCGCACCGACAAGCAGTTCGCGCTCGTCACGATGTGCTGCGGCGGCGCGCTCGGTTCGGGCACGATCCTGGAGCGGCTGTCGTGAGCGCTCCGCTCGACGGCAAGGTTGCCATCGTCACGGGCGCAGGCTCGGGGCTCGGCAAGGCGGAAGCGCTCTACCTCGCCTCGCACGGCGCGCGCGTGGTCGTGAACGACCTCGGCGCAGCGCTCGACGGAACCGGCGCCGACGCGAGCGCCGCGCAAGCCGTCGTGGACGAGATCGTGGCGAACGGCGGCGAGGCGGTCGCGCACCACGGCAGCGTGTCCGCTTGGAACGACGCGCAATCGATGGTCGAGACCGCGTTGAACGCGTTCGGCGATCTCAACATCCTCGTGAACAACGCCGGCATCCTGCGCGACCGCATGATCTTCAACATGGCGGAGGACGAGTGGGACGCAGTCATCGACGTCCACCTCAAAGGTCACTTCAACACCATGCGTCACGCGACGGCGTACTGGCGCGAGCAGGCGAAGACCGACGGCGGCGCTGTGTACGCGCGCATCGTCAACACGTCGTCGGAGGCGTTCCTGTTCGGTTCGCCGGGCCAGCCGAATTACGCGGCGGCGAAAGCAGGCATCGTCGCGCTCACGATGTCCACGGCGCAATCGATGTCGAAGTACGGCGTCACCGCCAACGCGATCTGCCCGCGCGCCGCGACGCGCATGACCGAGATGTTCGCGATGGACAAGGAGGCGTACTCCCCCGACAACGTCGCGCCGCTCGTCGGGTTCCTGGCCTCGCCGGCCGGCGAGCGCGTCTCCGGCTATCTGTTCACGGTGTACGGAGGGTTCGTCGGCGTCGTCGCGCAGCTCGGATACGAGGAGCGCTTCACGCAGGACGGCCGCTGGACGCAGGACGCGCTGGAGACGACACTAGGACCGTTCTTCGCGAAGCGCGAGCCGGTCGCAGACGGCTTCGCGATGCCGATGCAGTGATGTGCGACAAGCGGAGGGAACGCCCATGACGATCAACGGCGAGCACCGAATGCTCATCGACGGCGACCTGGTCGA
>JBIOWR010000119.1:0-16802 GCA_044868775.1 Actinomycetota bacterium | reverse complement strand
CCCCTCGCGAGGCGATTTCGGCAGCGAGCTTGTGCGCCTCGGCAACGAGCTCCTCCACGATCGACTCCTCGGGAACCGTGCGCACGATCTCGCCGCGCACGAAGATCTGGCCCTTTCCTTTGCCGGCCGCGACGCCGACGTCGGCCTCGCGCGCCTCGCCCGGCCCGTTCACGATGCAGCCCATCACCGCGACGCGCATCGGCACGTCGATGTCCTTCACGCGCTCCTCCACGGCGTTCGCCAAGGCGTACACGTCCACCTCGGCGCGGCCGCACGACGGGCACGCGACCAGATCGAACTTCTGCTCGCGCAAGTGCAGCGATTCGAGGATGGCGATGCCGGCCTTCACCTCCTCGACGGGCGGCGCGGTGAGCGACACGCGGATCGTGTCGCCGATGCCTTCGGCGAGGAGCGTGCCGATGCCGATCGCCGACTTCAGCACGCCCTTGGTCGGCGTGCCGGCTTCGGTGACGCCGAGGTGCAGCGGGTAGTCGCACATAGTTGCGATGCGGCGGTACGCCTGGATCATCGTCCACGGGTCGTTGTGCTTCACCGAGATCTTGATGTCGCCGAAGCCCACGTCTTCCAGACGCTTCACTTCGAGCATCGCTTGCTCGACGATCGCGTCGGGCGTCGGCCCGCCGTGCTTCGCGAGGATCTCTTTCTCGAGCGATCCCGCGTTCGCGCCGACGCGAATCGGCACGCCGCGCGCGGCGGCCTCGCGCCCGATGAGCGCGACCATGTCGTGCTTCTTGATGTTGCCGGGGTTGATGCGGATGCCGTGACAGCCGGCTTCGAGCGCCGCCATCGCATACTTCCATTGGAAGTGGATGTCGGCGATCACCGGGATGTTCGACTTGCCGGCGATCGCCGGCAGCGCCGCGACGTCGTCCGAGTCCGGCACCGCGACGCGCACGATGTCGCAGCCGGTTTGCGCCAGCGAAGCGATCTGTTGCAGCGTCGCGTCCACGTCGGCGGTCTTGGAGATCGTCATCGACTGCACGGTGACGGGCGCGTCGCCGCCCACGTCGACGCTGCCGACGCGAATTCGCCTGGATTTCCTGCGTTCGATCACACCCGCCATGTTAGCCGGGCACGAGCTGGATCGGTTTCACGATGTCGAGGTACAGCGACAATACGAACAGCATCACGAGCACGGCAACGACCGTCGCCGAGATCGGCCAGAGCTTGCGCATGTCCACGCGCCGCCTCCGCACCGTCTCGTAGCCGAGCACGGCGAGATGACCGCCGTCGAGCGGCGGCAGCGGGATGAGGTTCGCCACGCCGACGAAGATGTTGAAGGCAACCACGAGGAAGAACAGCTCGGCGAACCGGCCCTGGCCGGCGAAGTCGCCCGCGGCACGGCTCACGCCGACGATCGAGGTGGGGTCCTCGGCAGAACGCTCCTCGGTTCCGATCACCGAGGAGAACAGCCTGCCAAGCGTCGAGGGCGACACGATTTTGCCGAGCGACTTCAGCGATTCCCACGAGCCCACGGCCAGCAACCTGCCGGATTCCTTGAAGGAGCCTCCGAAGCCGAAGGTCTTGTTGATGAAGCGCGGGCCGACGCCGAGGAATCCAACCTTCTCTCCCTCGGGATTCGACTCGGCCGGAACGGCGGTGAGCGTGATCAGCCTCCCCGAGCGCTCGACCACGAACGACGTGGGCTTGCCCGGCGAGTCGCGAATGACGTTGCGCACGTCGTCCCACCTCGTCACCGGCACCTGGTTCACCTGAACGATGCGGTCGCCCGGCTTGAAGCCGGCCTCCGCCGCCGGAGCCACGTCTCCGCTTCGCAGCTTTTGCGCGACCGTCTCGATGGTCGTGGAGGGGCGGTCCGGAACGCCGACGGTTCCGTACAGCGCCGCCGCGAGCACGAACGCGACGACGAAGTGCGAGAACGAACCCGCGACGAGGACGATCGCTTGCTGCCAGCCCGGTTTCGCCTTGAACACGCGGTCGCGGTCTTCGGGCGCGATCTCTTCGAGCGGGTTCATGCCGGCGATGCGCACGTAGCCGCCGAACGGCAGCGCGGCGATGCCGTACTCGGTCTCGCCGCGTTTCGTGGACCAGATCGGAGGGCCGAAGCCGATGAAGTAGCGCTCGACCTTCATGCCGAACTTCTTGGCGGTGATGAAGTGACCGAACTCGTGCAACGCGATCGCGAACACCAGCGCGCCGACGAAGATGACGATGCCGAGTGCGTTCACGCTGCGCGTTCCTTCGCGCGCGCGCGCGCCCACGACTCGGCGTCGATCACGTCGCCGAGCGAGGGTTCGTGCACCGGAGCGTGCTCGTCGAGCACGGCCTCCACGACGCGCACGATCGCGCCGAACGTGATGCGCTCGTCGAGGAACGCTTGCACCGCCTCTTCGTTCGCGGCGTTGAGCACCGCCGGCGCGGTTCCGCCGCGACGCACGGCTTCGTACGCGAGCGCCGGCGCCGGGAACGCCTCGGTGTCGAGCGGCTCGAACGTCAGCGCGCCGAGCGTGGGCCACGACAGCGGCTCGGCGCCGGCGGGCAAGCGCTCCGGCCATGCCAGCGCGACCTGCAGCGGCAAGTGCATGTCGGGACGCGAGGCCTGCGCGAGACACGATCCGTCGACGAACTCCACGATGCCGTGCACGATCGACTGCGGATGCACGACCACGTCGATGCGATCCATCGGGAGGCGGAACAAGTGATGCGCCTCGATGGCTTCGAGTCCTTTGTTCATGAGCGTCGCGGAGTCGATCGTGATCTTGCGTCCCATGCGCCAGGTCGGATGCGCGAGCGCGTCTGCGAGCGACGCGTTCTCGATCTCTTGCTTGGAGCGGCCGCGGAAAGGCCCGCCCGACGCGGTGAGGATCACGCGCTTGAGGTCGCCGCTGCGCGCGCCCGCAACGCATTGCCACAACGCGGAGTGCTCGCTGTCGACCGGCAGCAGCCGTTCGGGCCGGTCCACGCGCGCCATCACGAGGTCGCCGCCCGCGACGAGCGATTCCTTGTTCGCGAGCGCCACGTCCTTGCCGGCGTCCAGCGCGGCGAGCGTCGGCTCGAGACCGCGCGAGCCGACGAGCGCGTTCAGCACGAGGTCGGCTTGCTCCAGCGTCGCGGCTTCGAGCAGGCCGGCGGCGCCGTGCACGAGCCGCGACCCCGCCGGGAGGTCGAAGCTCCCCTCGGAGAGGACGGCCAGCGCGGGCCGGAACTCATCGACTTGCGCGGCGAGCAGCTCGGCGTTGCAGCCGGCGGCGAGCGCCACAACACGGAAACGGTCGGGATGCTTGCGGACGACGTCCAGGGCCTGGGTTCCGATGGAGCCGGTGGACCCCAGGATCGAGATGGATTTCACGGGCCACATTCTGCCTGATGTAACCAAGGCTGGCGTGAGAGGCTGTTACTGGCAGGCACGCCCATTTCGTTGTAGAGGACTCCGATGCGAATGGTCTCCGCCCTGTCGGCGCTCGCGCTCACCGCGCTCGCCGCATGCCCGGCCGCCAAACCGGCGACGCAACCGGCCACGGCCTCGCCCACCGGGGCCGCGTTCACCGAGCGCGCGTCGTTGAACGTCTCCGCGCCGGCCACGACGCTTCCGCTGTATCCGCTCGTGTACCGCTTCGACCCAGGCAAATGGGTGAGCAGGCCGGGCTTTCGCCGCGCGAGCGACGGCGCGGTCGAGGTGAACTACGGGCGCCGCTACGGGGGCGTCGGCTGGCAGTTCAACCCGGTGTCCACCGCGCAACTGTGCCTCACCGCGTACAACGAGCACGCGATCGACGGTCGCGCGGTGGATCGCTCCTACACGATCGACGCCGCGCGTTCGTTGCTGCGGCGGGCCGAAGCGACACGTCAGGGCATCGTCTGGCGTTACGCGTTTCCCAACACGACGTTCGGTCTGCATCCGTTGTGGATCTCCGGCATGGCGCAAGGCCTCGGCGCGGCGTGCCTCGCAGGCGCGTACAAGCTCTCGGGAACCGGCGCGTACCTGCACGCCGCGCGCCGGGCGTTCGGCGGGCTCACCGCGCCGTACGGGTACATGGGAACCGCGGCGCGCGCGGGCGACGGCGTCTTCTACGAGGAGCTTGCAGGTGGGGGCACCGGACCGACGCACACGCTCAACGGGATGATCTTCGCGCTCGCCGGCATCGACTTCTTGCAACGCGTCGACCCGCGTCCCGCTACGCGTGCGGCCCTCGCCGCCGGCGTTCGCGGCGTCGCGTCGTTGCTACCGCGATTCGACGCGCCGGGCATGTCGCTGTACGACCTCGGCGCATCGCGGCCGGCAGGGCCCGGCCACTACAACCGCACCCACATCGCGCAGATGGTGTGGCTCGCGCAAGCGTCCAACGACACGCGCTTCCTCGAAGCCGCGTTGCGCTTCGCGTCGCACGAGCGCAACGTTCCGTTCACCGTCACGTCGTCGCTTCGCGCGATTGCCGGAAACGATCCCGAGGGCATGACGCGCTACGGCGGCTCGTACGAGATTCCCGCGGGCCGGGTCGCGACGCTCACGCTGCGCCTGCTGCGACCGGAAGGCGTCGACGAGATCGTGCTGTTCTCGCCCGGCGACGCCGCCCGGCCGGCGCGCGTCGAGGTCTCCGGCGGCCGCGTCGAGTACACGCCGAAGCGCGTGCGCGTGACGCTCGCTCCGGCGGGCACGCGCACTCTGTCGATTCGCGTGACCGCGCCGCGCTCGTCCGCCGCGCACATCGACTTGATCACGCTGTCGAACCCCCGCACGCGCGCGCTCTCCGCGGTGTCCTCCGACCTCGGGCTCACCGGACCGGCGCTCGCCACGCTCGACGGTCGCGGCGGCTCCAAGTGGACCACGACGCACCCCGACGCATGGCTGCTGTTCGCGCTGCCGTCCGGCACGCGCACGATTCGCTTGTCGCTATGCGCCGCCTCGACGCCCGGCCTCGCGTTCGGCGCGAGCTTGGGTTCGTGGACGCGTCCCGCGCCGGCCACCGGGGAGGTCGAGGTTCCGGACGGCGCCCGGTACGCGTTGCTGCGGTGGCCGTCGAACGGATGCCTCGCGGAGCTTGCTCCGCAGCCCTGAACGCCGCCGGTTCTCGTCGTCTCACCCCCGTCTGGCCGCGCCGGAATTCGGGAGAAAGACGGCTAAGGTAAACCTCCGTCCGGGACCGCGGCTGTATTGGAGGACGGTTGAAAGGCGCCGACGCGGAGGCTTTCGATGCGCTGTTCCGGAACGAGCTCGCGGCCCTGGTGAGAACCGCGTACCTGCTGCTCGGCGACGCGGACGAGGCTCGCGACGTGGCGCAGGAGGCATTCGTGCAGCTGTACGTGCATTGGCGGAAGGTCTCGGAGTACGACGCCCCGAGGCTCTGGCTTCGCCGCGTCGCAATCCGGCAGGCGGGCAAGGTCGCGGTGAAGCGCAAGCGGCGGCGCGCGCTCGAGACCGACGTCGCCGAGCCTTACGCCGAGCCGTCGCTCCCCGATGAAGAGCTGCGGCGCGCGATTGCGTCGCTGCCGGCGAACCAGCGCGCCGCCGTCGTCCTCCACTACTACGAGGATCGGTCGGTGGCCGACATCGGCAACGTCCTCGGCTGCTCGGAGAACACCGCCAAGGTCCACTTGCATCGCGCGCGCAAGCGGCTCGCGTCGGTGCTGGGCGAACGCGAGGAGACTCCCGATGTCTCTTGAGCGCAGGCTGCGCGACGAGCTTGCGCGTCTCGCGCGCGACGCCGACTCCGGCGCTCCCGAACAGCTCCTCGATCGCGTCCACACGCGCGGACGACGGCGCGTGTTCGTGCGCCGCGCGGCAACCGCGACGTCCACACTGGCGGTCGTCGCCGCGCTCGTCGCGTCGCCGGCGATCTTGACCCGCATCCGATCGCAGCCGGTCGCGACGGCGCCGGACGTGCGGCCGCCGCCCGCGGGGACGGTGCCCGCGGGCGTCCTCGACGCGCCGGCGGTGTCGGCGGACGGCAACTTCATCGCGTACGACTCCGGCAGTACCGAGCTGCTCGGCACGCCGACGCGCGCGTGCGGCGGCGCTGCAGTGGGGCGCTGTCACGACGTGTTCCTGCGCGATACGCGGCGGCACGCCACCGTGCGCGTGTCGGTGTCGTCGCAAGGCGCGCCCGGCAACGGCATCAGCTCGCATCCGGGCATCTCGTCGGACGGCCGCTACGTCGTGTTCCAATCGACGGCGACCAACCTCGTTCCCGGCGACACCAATCGCGCGCCCGACGTGTTCGTGCGCGACGTGATCGGCGGAACGACGACGCGCGTGTCGGTCGGCGCGGGCGGCGAGCAACTGGATCGCGGCGCGAGCGCGCCGGTGGTGTCCGCGGACGGCAGAACGATCGCGTTCGAATCGTCGTCGTCGAACGTCGTGCGCGGCGTCGTCACCGCGGGAACCCCGCACGTGTACGTGCGCAACCTCGTCACCGGATCGACGGTGCTCGCGTCCGTCGCCGGCAACGGCGCGCCGGGGAACGCCGACAGCGCGGCGCCGTCGCTGTCCGCGGACGGCCGCCTGGTCGCGTTCGAGTCCTCGGCGTCGAACCTCGCGCCGGGCGCCGACGGACGGCGCATGGCGTTCGCACGCGACGTCGCGTCGAGCACCACCACGCTCGTCTCGCGCGCCGCCGACGGAGCGGCCACGACCGGGTTCTCACCGGCCGTCTCCGCGAGCGGCACGCGCATCGCGTTCTTCTCGATCACGAGCCCGGCGTCGGGCGACCGGCGCGAGACGCTGCTCGTGCGCGACCTCGGCGCGCAAATGACGTTCGCCGTCGCGACCACGTGCCGCACCGCGAACAGCACCGACTCGTGCTGGCGCGGAGCGAGCTTCTCGTCGTCGGACAACCTGATTGCGTTCGCGTCCAATGTTTCGTTCTCGGCCAAGGACCGCAACGCCACGTGGGACGTCTTCACGCGCAACCTGCGCACCGGCGCGACGACGCGCGTCTCGGTCACGAACGACGAGGCGGTCGCCAACGGAGCGAGCGTGATGCCCGACGTGTCCGCCGACGGACGTTACGTCGCATTCGCAAGCGCGGCTCCGAACCTGACCGGCGGCCCGGCCTGCCGGAACCAGGACGAAAGCATCTCTCCGTGCCAGGTGATCCTTCGCTACGTTCCGGACGGGATCACCGGGAGGATCTCCGTGCGGTAAACCTCATCGAGTGCTCGCGGCTGTCAAAGGCATGAGACCACGACTTCTTCTTCGAATGCTTTGGAGTACCGGCCGGCGGCGCGCGGCGCTCTTCGTTGCGCTCGCAGCGATGATCGCATCGGGCATCGTCGTCGCCGTCGTGCGAAACGACGCCGGCCGCCCGCCGGTCGATGCGCTTCCTACGCTTCCGACTCTCTCGCCCGGCGCCACCCCCACCCTCACGATCGCTCCGTCCACGACGCCGTCCGGGTCGCCGTCGGTCGTGCCGGTCACGCCAAGAACGTCCTCGCCCGGCTCGGCGTTCCAAGTGCGCCCGCAAGGCGTGAACGTGTGGTCGTCGCTGTCCGGCGACGGACGGCTCGTCGCGTTCGAATCGAACGCCGCGCTGCTGCCGGTGAAGGGCACGTGGACGCAGGTCTACGTGTACGACGCCGTGACGAAGCGCTTCGAGCTTGTTTCCGTATCCACCAAGGGCGCGTCCGGCAACCACTACAGCGGCCAGCCGTCGATCTCGGACAACGGTCGCTACGTCGTGTTCAACTCGCTCGCGGCGAACCTGGTGCCCGGCGACACGAACGGAAAGATGGACGTGTTCGTGCGCGACCGCGTCGCGCGAACCACGAAACGCGTCAGCGTGCGAACCGACGGGCGGCAACCGAATGCCGGATCGAGCCTCGGCCCGCACGCGCTGTCGTCCAGCGGACGCACGGTCGTGTTCACGTCGTCGGCGTCGGACCTCGTCCCCGGCGACACGAACGGCAAGACCGACGTGTTCGTCAAGGACATGGTCGCCGGCGCGATCGCGCTCGTCTCCAAGCCGGCGAGCGGTACGGCGAACGGCAACAGCAAGGCCGGCGTGATCTCCGCGGACGGCGGCGTCGTCGCGTTCGAATCCCAGGCCGACAACATCGTGCCCGGCGACGCGCCGCCGCAACCGACCGAGTACGAGCAGGTCAACGCGGGGCGTGACGTGTTCGTGTTCGACCGTTCGAGCGGCGCGATCGAACGCGTGCCGTTGCCGCCGGCGGTCGCCGACAACGAGAACACGCCTGAGAACTACGACGTTCAAGATTTCACCGACCGCCCGTCGCTGTCGCCGGACGGCCGCTACCTCGCGTTCCGCGCCAATGTCGGACGGCACCAAGAGCGCTGGCGCGCGCTGTACATGCTCGACCGCGAGGCGGACGACACCGACATGATCGCGGTGGTCTGCGACAACGCGCCGATGAGCTACGAATACATGCTCTGCGGCCAAGGCGACGTGTCGTTCGCGTCGCGCGCGCGCCTGATGGCGTTCTCCACGCAATCCAACCCCGTCGGCACGCAGTTCGCAGGCGAAGGCGGCGTGTTCGTGCGCGACATGCCGGGGTCGGCCGTGCGCACGTTCCGGGTCTCGCTCGACCCGCAGGGCAAGAACCTCGGCTGGACGGCGTTCCGGCCGTCGCTGTCCGCGGACGGCACCACCGTGGCGTTCGACGCGTACGGCCGCGTGCACGAAAGCAACAAGTGCGCGGGCTACGGCAACGAGGTCGCCGACCCGGTGGAATCGTGCGTGTACCTGTACGTGCGCGACGTGCAGCCGGGCACGACGCGACGCATCACGTGATGCGACGGTAAACCTCGCGGCGTCGTTCGCGCTGTCTGGAATATGGACGCGCATGACGACTCGCCGTCGGCACTACCGAACCTGCGTGCAGCCACGTGTTCGTGCGCGACGTCGAAGCCCGCACGGCGGCACGAGCGTCGTCTCGTCGAATCGGCCACCTAGGAGGGCGGCGATGCAGCTCTGGAAAGGCGGGAAAGGCCGGGTGCCGGCGAGGATTCTGACGGCCGTGGCGCTCGTGGCGAGCCTCGGTCTCGCAGCCGTGCTCGACACGGCCTCCCGTCCGTCCGACGCGTTGCGGGCGACACGGCTACCGACGTCGTCGCCATCGATCTCGCCGACGCTGCCGCGATCGTCCTCGCCGACTTCGATTGCGTCCAGACCGCACCTCCGGGTGGTGTCGAGCCCCAGACCGACGCAACCCTCGTTCCGCGCTTCCGCCACGGGGATCAACGTCTGGCCGGCAATCTCGGGTGATGCGCGGCACATCGCGTTCCAATCGAATGCACGGCTGGCGCCGGTGAACGGACGAGACGACCAGATCTACCTGTACGACTCCATCACCAAGACGGTGCGCCTGGTGTCGGCGTCCCCAGGCGGCGCGCCGGGCAACCGTTGGAGCACGTACCCCTCGATCTCGGACAACGGCCGGTACGTCGCGTATTGCTCTGCGGTATCCAACTTGGTGCCCGGCGACACGAACGACGACGCCGACGTGTTCCTGTGGGATCGCGTCACGCGCACGACGACCCGCGTGTCCGTGGGGCTCTCGGGCACGCAAGCGAATGGAGATTCGTGCTCGGGCGCCCACGCGCTGTCGGCCAGCGGCCGGACGGTCGCATTCGCCTCCACCGCGTGGAATCTGGTCGCCGGTGACACCAACGGCGTGCGAGATGTCTTCACGCGCGACCTCGCCACCGGCGAGACGCGCCTCGTGTCGCGGACGTCGCTTGCGTTGGGAAACGGCCCGAGCGGCAACGCGGCGATCTCCGCGGACGGAGCCGTCGTGGCGTTCGATTCGTTCGCATACAACCTCACCTCCGACGACGCGCCGCCCGCGCCACAGGCATACCCGTCGAATGCCGGACAGGACGTGTTCGTCGCCGATCTTCGAAGCAATGAAATGGAGCGCATTCCCTTGCCGCCGCCCGAGCCCGACACGGATCACACACCCGAAGCCGAGGACGTCGAGGACTTCGCCGACCGGCCATCACTTTCCCCGGACGGTCGTCACGTCGCCTTCCGCGCGAACGTGGGGCAGCACCGGAGGCTCTGGCGCGCGGTGTACGTTCGCGATCGAGCTCGGCACGAGACGATCATGCTCGCGGTCGCCTGCCGAACCGCGACGATGGGCGAGGAATACAGCAATTGCGGGCACGGAGACGCAGCGTTCGCAACGCATACGAACGTGATGGCGTTCTCATCCGAAACGGATCCGCCCGGCACGCGCTTCGCCGGCCAGGGAGGAGTGTTCGTCCTCGACCTCTCCGATTCCGCCGATCCAGTCGTGCTCGCCTCCGTCGACGGGCAAGGGAAGAGCATGAACGCAAGCCGTCCGTCCATATCTGCCGATGGCAACGTGGTCGCGTTCGACTCCTGGCTGCACGAATTCGACCACTGGCCGAGCTGCGGCAACGGCTACAGCGGCGGCAAGGAAGGCGCGCAGGGAACGTGCTACTACCTGTACGCGCGCGACCTGGCGGCCGAGACCACACGACGCGTCACATGAGTAAACCGAGCGTTCGGTATGTCGCTGTGGCAGCAGCGATCACGGTCGTGGCTGGGACGGTCATCATCTCTAGTCGACCGAAGCACCCCCCTCGCGAACACGCCGCGCCGGCCGAATCGCCGAGCCCGCAAGTTCCCGTTACCGGAACGCCTTCCCCTCCGGCGCCGTCGCCGATGGTACACGTCGAGGACGAGCGGGACGCCTCTCCATCGCGGTGGCGCCTCACCTGGACCCCGGTCGGATCCGACGAGGCGAACGGCTCCACGCTCTCGGACGGATCCATATCGGCGGACGGACGGTACGTCGTGTTCTCCTCCGCGGCGGACGACATCGTCCCGAACGACGTCGCCCGATGCGAAGGCAGAGGGTGCTACGACGTGTTCATCCACGATCGCGCTCTCCACCGCACCGCGATGGTGTCGGTGGACGCGCGCGGGCTCCAGCGCATCGCCGACAGCGTGAGCCCGCGCATGTCGGCGGACGGCAGGCGCATCGCCTACACCCTGGTGGAGCCGAACTCGAACGGAGTTCGGACACGCGCAGTCCTGCAAGACTTGGTCACGGGGAGTTTCTCGGTCGTCGCGCGAGATTCGAGAGGAAGGGCCACGGGAAGCCGGAGTGACGCCTATGCGATCTCCGACGACGGACGCTTCGTGCTCTTCTCTTCGAACGCGACGGCTCTGACCGGAGCGCCGTCGGACGCGTGGTTCGGGTTCTTCGTACGTGACACCGGGCTGCGACGAACGATCCCCATCTACGTGTGGACCGTCGATGCAGCCGGAATCGCCGGAGGCGTCTCGCTGTCGGGGAACGGTCGCACGGTCGCGCTCTGGTCGTACGACCGCCTGGCGGAAGGCGACGACGACGCGGACGGCGATCTCTACGTACGAGACCTGCCCGGCGGCGCCTGGAGCTTGGCACCCACCACCGAGCCTCCGCGACGACCCGGGACGGTGGCGCTGTCGCGCGACGGCACGCGTGTCGCGTTCTACGAGCGACTGCCCCATCCGCAGTCGCCGGCGGGCTTGCCACCGCACAACGTGACGCCCGACGAGCGCTTGGTCATCTGGAACCGCACGACCGGGGAGCGCACGATCGTCGCCGACACCTGCAACTACGACGAGACGCAGAACTACGACGAGACCGCGAAGGATGATCTCGGCTACGTCTGCCCGAATCGCGTGGCGTGGTCACGAAACGAACGCTATCTCGCATTCGAAGGAGACACCGCCCTGACACCCGACGCCGAAACGGGAGCGAAGAACGTATATCGGTTCGATACGGCGTCCGGCGACTTCGTCTTGGCGTCGGTCGACTCCAGGCACGAGCCGGCCGACGGCGAGACCAAGCTGCACGGGATATCCGGAGACGGTAGCGTCGTGACGTTCGCATCGGGCGCGACCAACATCGTGCCCGGCGACCGTCCTCGCAGCGCCTGCCGGAAGGACGGCGGGCTCTGCTGGGACGTGTTCATTCGCGACATCGCGCGAGGGACGACGACGCGCGCCTCTGCGCGCGGAGCCCGCACCTGAGAACGTTCGTCGCGACGTAAACCTGTCGACGCCGGCGCGGCTGTTCAGGGCATGAGATCGCACGGGGCACGGCGTCTGCTTCACGCAATTCGGTACTGGCGGTTTACGCCCGCGCTCGCCTTGGCCGCTGCGGTCGCGTTCGTCGTCGCGAGCGTGATCATCGCCGACCGGCGTTCGCGGCGCGATGAACCCCGAGTGGATGCATCGGCGCCCGCGTCCCCGGAGGCATCCGCGACGGCCGAACCCCAAACCGTGTCGCCGTCGCCGAGCCCGACCTTCTCCCAAGAGCCCGTTCGACGCACGGTTTCCGCGAAAGGATGGCGCTTGCGGTGGTATCGGACGGGAACGCGCGAGCCCACCGGCGAGAGCCGCGCCGATCTGGGGTCGGCCTCGGCCGACGGACGCTACATCGTGTTCTCATCGACGGCGCCGGACGTCGTACCGGGCGACACGGCGCTCTGCGCGCGCCTCGGCGAGCGGCGGAAGGTGAACTGTTCCGACGTCTTCCTCTACGATCGCGTACGCAAGGCGACCGCGATGGTCTCGATGGACGCGGGAGGGCGCCCGCGGGAGCACGACACCTCCGACGCCGTTCTCTCCGGAGATGGGCGCAGGGTCGCGTTCACGCTGAGGGATCCGCCGGAGGCCGGCTTTTCCCGCTGGCGCGGAATCCTCAAGGACCTCGTGACCGGCAGCGAAACCGTCGTCACGCCGTCGGGGACGAACGGAAGCCCGTGCGCGATCTCGCATGACGGTCGATTCGTTACGAGCGTCGCATCGTACGAAGGGAACCAGACGTATCCATATGTTCGCGACACGCGCGAGCGCGAAACGATGAGCCTGAGCGAACCCGACACGAATCCGGGCGAGTACGGCATGGTCTATTGCCCGGCGATCTCCGGCGACGGTCACGTGGTGGCATGGTGGGTCGTCCATCGAAATCAAGCGAGCGACCCGGAGACCCGGCGGCTCTACGTTCGCGACCTGCGTACCGGCTTCACGGAGGTGGCGCCGGTGCCGCACCCGCCGCTCAACCCGAGCGTCGGCCTGTCCTGGAACGGAGAGCGCGTCGCGTTCTACAACGCCGCGCCGCCGGAGATGCCGGAGACGAACACGTCGCCGGACCAGCGCCTGCATGTCTGGGATCGCACAACGCAGGCAACGACGGAGATCGCGATCACGTGCGATTACGACGAGACGTCCAACGACTACCACCACTATTCGTGTCCCCGACGCGTCGCGTGGTCCCGCGACGGGCGCCATCTCGCTTTCTCCGCGGGAACGGTCCTCGCTCCCGGAGCGAAGAAGGATGCGACCAATATCTACCGCTACGACTTCGCGACGCGGACAACCATCCTCGTTTCGCGGAACCCCGCAGGCTCGGCCGCGAACGACGAGAACTTCCTCGCAGGCATATCGGCGGACGGGAACGTCGTGGTCTTCGCATCGTTCGCGACGGACCTCGTCTCGGGCGACGCACGCTCGAGCCCTTGCCGCACACGCATAGATGCGGTGGACGCATGCTTGGACGTATTCGTGCGCGACGTTCGCGCGGGTGTCACCGTGCGCGCGTCGGGACGTGCGACGTAGCTACGCCGCCGCGCGCAGGAACCAGTACGCAAACGGCGCGGTGAACAGCAGCGCGTCGATGCGATCGAGAACGCCGCCGTGTCCCGGCAGCAACCCTCCCATGTCCTTCACGCCGAGATCGCGCTTGATCAGGGACTCGGCGAGATCTCCGATGGGTGCGAGCACGACGACGATGCCGGCGATCGCCGCGGCAAGCACGAGGTCGATGCCGTCGAACAGCGGGCCGATCGTGAGTGCGAGCAAGAACACCAGCAGCGTCGCGCCGAGCGTTCCCTCCCACGTCTTGCCCGGGCTGATGCGCGGCGCCATCTTGTGCTTGCCGAAGAACGAGCCCGCGGCGTATGCGCCTACGTCGGCGAACACCACCGCGCCCAGCCACACGATCGTGAGGTTCGGCCCGTGCGGCAAGCGCGCCATCGCGACGGCGTGCGCGCCGAACATGCCCACGTACACCAGCCCGAACAGCGTCAGCGCAAGGTTGTCGGTGACGCGCGTGCGCTCCGCATCGACCAGGTACCAGAGGAACGCCACGATCGCGGCGACGGCGAGGCCGAACGACATCGCGATCGGCCCGCGCCACGCGGTGCCGAACACCATGATGAGCAGGCCGGCGAACCCCACCGATTGCGCGGGCGCAAGCGTGCGCGCGCTCGACGTCGTCCGGTACAGCTCGACGAGCGAAGTGAGCAGCGCCGCGGCGACGAGGATCGCCCACGGCAGCAGCGCCCAGAACAGCGTCCAGATGACCAGCCCGGCGAGGCCGAGGCCGGTCGCGATCGCGATGGGAAGGTTGCGGCCGCTCTTCGGCGGAACGGCCGCGGGCTGTTCGTCGAACGGCCCGGGTTCGGGTTGCATGTGTGCGCGGGAGGCCTAGACCTCCATCAGCTCCGCTTCTTTGCGCTTCACCATGTCGTCGATCTCGCCGACGAACTTGTCGGTGAGGTGCTGAAGCTCTTTCTCCGCGCGGTGACCGGCGTCCTCGGGAACGCTCCCGTCCTTGATCGCCTTGTCGATCTCTTCCTTGGTGTGGCGGCGGACGTTGCGCACCGACACGCGGCCGTGCTCGGCGCGATCGCGCACGAGCTTGATCATCTCCTTGCGGCGCTCCTCGGTGAGCTGTGGGAACGTCAAGCGGATGACGGTGCCGTCGTTGGACGGGTTGAGGCCGAGGTCGCTGTTCCGAATCGCCTTCTCGATGTTGGGCATCGCGTTCTTGTCGAACGGATGGATCGCAAGCGTGCGCGGGTCCGGCACGCCGAACGACGCCAGCTGCTTCATCGGCGTCGGTGCTCCGTAGTAGTCGACCACCAGGCGCTCCACGAGCGTCGGCGACGCGCGTCCGGTGCGCACTCCCTGGAACTCTTCCTGCGTGACCTCGATGGCCTTGCGCATCTTCGATTCGGCTTCTTTCAGCGCCTCGTCGACCATGAACCGGCTCTCCTCGTGCGTCGAAGTCCGTGCGTTATCCGTGCACCAGCGTACCGATCGGCTCGCCCTTGATCGCGCGGCGGATGTTCCCGTCCGTCATCAAGTGGAACACGATGATCGGAAGCTTGTTGTCCATGCACAGCGAGATCGCCGTGGAGTCCATCACGCCGAGCCCGCGCTGCAACACCTCGCGATAGCTCAGCTCGGTGAACTTGGTGGCGTTCGGGTCTTTGCGCGGGTCGGCGTCGTACACGCCGTCCACCTGCGTGCCCTTGAGGATCGCGTCGGCGCCGATCTCCAGCGCGCGCTGCGCGGCAGTCGTGTCCGTGGAGAAGAACGGTTGCCCGAGGCCCGCGGCGAAGATCACGATGCGGCCCTTCTCGAGGTGGCGCTGCGCGCGGCGCGGGATGTACGGCTCGGCGATCTGCGTCATCTGGATCGCCGACTGCACGCGCGTCGCCGCACCGAGCTTCTCCAGCGCGTCCTGCAACGCGAGCGCGTTGATGACGGTGCCGAGCATGCCCATGTAGTCGGCGCGCGCACGATCCATCCCTTGCGCCTGCGGCGACGTGCCGCGGAAGAAGTTGCCGCCGCCGACCACCGCAGCGACTTGCACACGATCCTCGGTGACGACCTGCTTGAGCTGCCCCGCGAGCGAGTTGACGATGCGGGGATCGATACCGAAGCCGATCTCGGGATCGGCGAACGCCTCGCCGGAGAGCTTCAACAGGACCCGGCGATAGGGATTCGGCATCTACTCCCCTCCGACGCGGAACCGTGCGAAGCGCCGGATGCGGACCGGCTCTCCCACCGACGCCGACAGCGAGTCGACGAGCTGGCCGACGCTCGTCTTCTGCGTCTCGTCCTTGATGTAGATCTGGTCGAGCAAGCAGTACTGCGCGAAGAAGTCGTTGAGCTTGCCCTCGACGATCTTGGCGACGACGTGCTCGGGCTTTCCTTCGGCCTGCTTCGCGTAGATCTCCTTCTCGCGCTCGACCACGTCCTCAGGCACCTCGTCGCGCGAGATGTAGCTGGGTTGCGCGGCGGCGACGTGCAGCGCGATGTTGCGCGCGAGCGTTCGGAACTCGTCGGTCTTGGCGACGAAGTCAGTTGCGCAGTTCAGCTCGACGAGCACGCCGACCCTCGCCGGCAGCATCGGGTCGGGCGCGTGGAGGTATGCCTCGACCACGCCCTCGCCGGCGGTGCGCTCCGCGAGCTTGCCGACCTTCGCGATGCCGCGCTCGCGCAGCAGTTGCTTCGCCTTCTCGATGTCGCCGTTCGCTTCCTGGAGCGCCTTCTTGCACTCCATCATCCCGGCGCCGGTCGCATCGCGCAGCGCCTTGACGTCTGCAGCCTTGATCTCCACGTCTTCCGTCCTTTGCTCGTCTAGGTGGTCGGCGCTTATCTGTTGAGAGCGCGCTTGCGCTCTTCCTCTTCGATCTCGCGCCGCCGCTTCTCCTCTTCCTCTTCGGCGAGCAGCTGCAGCTCCCAGTCGGCGAGCGGCTCCGCCTCGGGCTGGAGCTCGGGCTCGACCGGACCTTCGGCGGCGGTGCCGAGACGGTCGCGCAACTCCTTCCCCTGGTTCACCGCGCCGGAGATGAGCTGCGTGAGCAGCGCCACCGCGCGGATCGCGTCGTCGTTGCCGGGGATCGGGTAGTCGACCTCGTCGGGGTCGCAGTTGGTGTCGAGGATCGCGACCACCGGGATGCCGAGCTTGCGCGCCTCGTTCACGGCTATCGCTTCTTTCTTCGTGTCCACGACCCAGATCGCGCGCGGCCGCTCGGTCATGTCCTTGAT
>JBIOWR010000118.1:0-6460 GCA_044868775.1 Actinomycetota bacterium | reverse complement strand
CGCGCGACGGGCGGTGTCGCGCGCGCGAACGGGAACGGTTCAGGCAGCCGGTAGCTGGCGCTGCGCGCGGCGCCCTTCGGCGATCGCCTCTTCACGCTCCTGCGCGCTGAGGCGCGAGCGCTCGCGCTCGGTCAGTCCGCCCCAAATGCCGTACTTCTCGCCGTTTCGCAGCGCGAACCCGAGGCACGCGAGGCGGACCGGGCACGCATCGCACACGCGCTTCGCGGGCGTGGGGTCTTCTTCGAGGGAAGGGAAGAAGACGTCCGCGTTCGTCCCGCGACACTGCGCGTAGGCCTGCCAGGTCCATTCGCTCGGTGCGTGTGCTCCGGCGCTCACCACTGCTCGGCTCGCTTTCTCCAGACGGGCTCCGGCAGAGATTCGAACGTCGGCGACGCCTGGATTGTTCCCGGTTTCGGGCACGAGCCGGCCGGGAAATCTTCATGGTGATCGACCAGCCGTTATCTGAAGAAAGGAGCGGACATGGCCGACCTCCATCACCACGGCCACGGGACCACTGTCGTCGGCGAAGATCGAGAAGGTCCGGCAACTGCACTGATCGTGGTTCTCGCAGTGCTGCTGATCGCGTTCCTTGTTTGGTTCTTTGCGTTCAGCGGCGTCGTGTTCGACAGCGGCGGCAGCGGTGGCGGAACGAACGTCACTAACGTGGAGGATAACCCCGGCGGCGATACCGGGAACGCCCCGGGCAACCAGCTCCCGACGACCTATTCGACTTAACGCTCGGCGGACTTCTTCACCGGCCGTACTCGACCGAGTGCGGCCGGTTCCGTCTCCTCCTCGAGCACGATCGACAGCTGGTTCGCCGCGCGCAGCGTGAGCACGAAGGACGCGCCGTTGCCCGGCTGCGACTCGACGTGCAACGTCGCGCCGATCGCCGTCGCGAGCCGGCGTGAGATGTAGAGGCCGAGGCCGGCGCCGCCTTGCGCACGCGTGAGGTGATCGCCGAGGCGATGGAACCGGTTGAAGATCTTCTCCACCTGGCTCGCCGGGATACCGGGGCCGCGATCCGAGACGGCGACCTTGATCGCGCCGGGACCCTCCGACATCTTCACCTCGATCGGCTCCTCCGGCGGCGCGTACTTGATCGCGTTGGAGATGAGGTTGGAGACGATCTGCTCGATCCACAGCTCGTCGCCCACCGCGCGGAACTTGCCGCGTCCGGCCGCGATCGTGATCTGGCGCGACGGGTGGGCGGCGCGCGCCTCCTCCACGACCTTGGTCACCGCGTCGCGGGTGTCGACGATGCCGTCCTGCGTCTCGCCGATCCCGCGCTCGATCTTCGAGACCTCGAGAAGGTTGGTGATGAGGCGCTCCAGCCGATCCGCTTGCCGCAGCACGGTGAGGAGGCCTTCGCGGCGCTGCGTCGCGTCGAGCTTGTCGCCGAGGTGCAGCAGCGTGTTCGCCCACGCCTTCATCGGTGTCAGCGGCGTGCGCAGCTCGTGCGACACCGTCGCGACGAAGTCGTCCTTCAGACGCTCGACCTCGTGCTGCGCGGTGGCGTCGCGCGCGACGATGACGAGCATCGTGGGCGCTCCGTCCGGGCCGGCGACGGGGGAGTACGAGCACGACAGCCAGCGCTGCTCGCCGTCACGCGCCACGATTTGAACGTCGGGCACGAGCTCGCCGCCGGTCGCCCAGCGCTCGATCATCAGGTCCTTGCCCTCGGTGTCGCGCGGGCGCAGCGTGCCGAGGTTCTTGGTCCCGATCATCTCCTCGGCGAGATAGCCGGAGATGCGCTCGATGCCGGGGCTCCACAGCAGCACCTCGCCGTTCGCCGACACGGTGAGGATGCCGTCGGACGCGTGCTCCACGATCTCGGAGAGCTTGCGGCGCTCGTCGAAGACTTGCTCGAGCAGGCGGCTCTTCTGGATCGCGGCCGTCGCCTCGCGCGCGAGCGCTTCGAGGACCGCGGCTTCGCCCTGCTGGAACGCGGCCACGCCGTTGCCGTTGTACGTGCACAGCACGCCGAGCACCTCGTCGCGATCGATGAGCGGCGACGCGAGGCAGTCGCGCCATCCCTCGCGGACGAGCACCTCGGTGCGGTCCGAACGCTCGTCGTGCGCGTTCACTCGTATCGAGCGGCGGTGCGCCGCGAGCGCGGCCGCGAGCGACGGCGCCTCCACCGGCTCGCTCCACGTGCGCGGCGCGAGGCCGGTTTCGGCCCGGTAGACGCGGCGGCGCGCGCCGTCGAAGACGACGAGGTCCACGGCCTCGCACTCGAAGCACTCGCGCACTTGCTGGACGAAGTCGGGGAACGCTTCGAGCGGGTCCACCGGTCGCGCGAGCATCTGCGTGGCGCTCTGCAAGCCGCGCAGCCGCGAGTGGTCGGCGTGCGCGACCGCGTACGATCGGAACGCGACGTGCAGCGAGACCAGCGGCACCAGCGCGACGAGCAGCGAGACCGGGCTCCACTGATAGGCGGCCGCGAACACCAACCCGAACGACACGTTCACGATCGAGCCCGCGATCCACCCCGGCAGGATCACGGGCGCAAATCCACTCAGCACGCGGCGCAGCGGCTGGCCCTTGCTGAACACGATGACGGCGGTGATCGACAGGTGCGTGAACAGCGACATCGTGAACATCGCGATGCACAGCGCAGCGGCGTTGCGCCCGCTCAGGCCCGCGCCCGAGCGTAGCGCCGCGTAGATCATCGTCGCGACGCCGCACGCGACCGATGTTTGCGCCACGTTGAACGCGGCCTTCACCGGGTTGTTGCGGCGCAGGATGTTCGACGTCGCCACGGCCGCGACGCCGACCATGATCGCGACCGCCGGCGGCAGCGCGACGATCGCAGGAGCGAGCGACGCTTCGATCAGGTCGATGCCTTCGACGTGTCCCTGATACCGGTAGTGCAGGATCAGGTACGTGCCGGCGACGATCAGCGAGAAGAACGGAGCCAGCGTCGTCACCGACGGCAGCGCCGCCGGTGGCGTGCTCGCGAGGTGGAGGGCGAACAACCCTCCACCCGTCGCAGCGAGCGTGGCGATGGTTGCGTAGACGGCTTTCGGGAACGGCGCGGGCCTCATGCGCCTACTCCCACGATCCGTACCACTGGCCGCCGTACCACTGGCCGCCGTACCACTGGCCGCCGTCCATCTCGCCGTACCACTGGCCGCCGTACCACTGGCCGCCGTACCACTGCCCGCCGTACCACTGCGTGGCGTACCACTGGCCGCCGTACCACTGCCCGCCGTACCAGTCGCCGCCGTACCACTGGCCCCCGTACCACTGCCCGCCGTACCACTGGCCGCCGGTGAACGCGATCGGGTCGTACAGCAGCAGCTGCGCGGTGAGCATGGCGTCGAGGACGACGCCGCCGTCGAGCGTTGCCACGTCGACGCTGCCGCGGCTGGCGTCGAGGCTGCCCATGCCGTTGGAGCGAACGACTCCGACGTTGGCGACGCCGGGGGGCGCGTTGAACGCCGCATCAAAGGTGTCGATCTCGCCTTCGCCGACCGCCATCTGGTCGGTCGACGCGACGTTGCGCGCCGTCGACGTCAGCGCGTACTTGACGCGGTCCGGCGTCATCGCGGGGTTCGCTTGCAGCATGACCGCGACCGAACCCGATACCACCGCCGCGGCCATCGAGGTGCCGCTTCCCTGGCGGTAGGCGCCGTCGATGTAATTGGGGAAGTTGGTGTCGATGGCGCTTCCCGGCGCGCGCAGCGAGACGATGTGCGCTCCCGGCGCGACGACGTCCGGCTTCGCGAGGCCGTCCGCTGCCGTCGGGCCTCGCGAGGAGAAGTTCGGGAGCATGTCGTCGCCGACGCCGCTGGTGCCGCGGTCGTCCACCGCACCGACGGTGATGACGAGCGGGTCGTCGCCGGGCTTGGAGATCGTGCCGGGGCCCGGTCCCGCGTTGCTCGCCGAGACGACGACGGTGATGCCGGAATCCCACGCGCGCTCGACCGCGTAGTTGAGCGGATCGGTGCGGTAGGTCTGCGTGGAGTTGGTGCCCAGCGAGAGGTTGACGACCTTGATGCCGTAGCGCTCCCGGAACGAGACCGTCCACTGCAGCGCGGCGAGCACGTTGCTCACGTCGGCGGAGCCGTCGCGGCCGCCGATCTTGATCGACACGATCTTCGCCGCCGGAGCGACGCCCTTCCAGGCGCCGCCGGAGGCGGCGCCGTTGCCGGCGATGATGCCGGCCATGAACGTGCCGTGACCGTACGAGTCGCCGCAGTCCGGCTCGCCGCTGAAGTTCACGCACGGCGCGGTCTCGCCGGTGAGGTCGTTCGTGACGGTGACGACGCGTCCCGCGAGGTCGGGAACGTCCGCGACGCCCGTGTCGATGAGCGCGACGGTGACGCCGGCGCCGTCGTATCCGCCGACTCCTGCGTTCCACATGTTCGTGGCGCGCACGGACTTCGTGTAGACGGACTTGACGGTGCCCATGACCCGCACCTTGCGATCCATGCTGAGGGTGCGCAGGCCGGGCACGCGCACGAGGCTCGGCAATGCCGATGCGGGGATCTTCGCGGAGAAGCCGTTGATGATCGGAAGGTCGTGCGTAACCGTTCCGCCGAGGTTGCGCACGGCGTCTTGCACGTTCGCGCTTGCCGACGATCCGTTGGTGGTCGCGATGACGGGGAAGATGCGGTCGGCACCCGTCAATGGACCGAGCGCGGGAAGAGCCGCAAACGCAAGAAGTGCGGCAACGACCGCACGCTTCGGCGACCGGAGACCCGCTGCCAGCATGTGAACCCCCTTGGTTGTGTTGCGGCCCCACGTATGTTTCGTCGATACAGCTGGCGCGCCGTATAGCACGCTGGGGTCAAAATCACGATGCCATCCGGGGCACGTGCATCCCGCAGTTGGAACTAGTCCCGCCCGACGAATCCGCTCATGCGACCGCGAGCCTCGCGAGAGGCTCGTTGCGCACATCGGGTGCATGCGTGCATGCATCGGCATGAAGCGGTCACGCGCGCGCCACGCGCGATAGGCTCGTGGTCATGAGCGATACGCGGCCGTTTCTCGTCGCCGGAGAGCCGCGCACCGGCGACGGCGTGCTCGACGTGACCAACCCCTACGACGGCAGCATCGTCGCGCGCGTCGGCGTGCCGACCGACCGCGACGTGGAAGACGCGCTCGACCGCGCCGTCGTTGCGTTCGAGGAGGCACGCCTGTTGCCGGCGCACGTGCGCGCCGACGCGCTCGCCCACGTATCCGCGCGCCTCGCCGAACGCGTCGACGAGGTCGCCGAGCTGATCGTGCGCGAAGGCGGCAAGCCCATGAAATGGGCTCGTGGCGAGGCCGCCCGTGCTTCGTCCACGTTTCGCTGGGCCGCGGAAGAAGCCCGACGCCTCGACGGCGAGGCGCTGCGCCTCGACGCCGAACCGCTCGCCGGCAACCGCCTCGGCATCGTCCGCCGCTTCCCTTTCGGCCCCGTGCTCGGCATCACTCCTTTCAACTTCCCGGTGAACCTCGTCGCCCACAAGATCGCGCCGGCGCTCGCCACCGGCTCACCGATCGTGGTGAAGCCCGCCGGAGCCACACCCCTGGGATCGCTCTTGCTCGGCGAGCTCGTCGGAGAGACCGCGTTGCCCGACGGCATGATCTCCGTCCTGCCACTCCCGCCCGAGCGCGCGGAGAAGCTCGTCACCGATGCGCGCATCCGTTCGGTCTCGTTCACCGGCTCGGGCGTCGGCTGGCGCCTGAAAGGCCTCGACCCCCGCAAGCGCTTCACCCTCGAGCTCGGCGGCAACGCGCCCGCCATCGTCCACTCCGACGCCGACCTCGACCACGCCGCCGCCCGCATCGCCTTCGGCGGCTACTACCAAGCCGGCCAATCCTGCGTCGCCGTCCAACGCGTGCTCGTGCACGCGCCCGTCCACGACGCGTTCGTCGCTCGATTCGTGAGGCAAGTGGATTCGCTCGTCGTTGGCGATCCCTTGGACCCGACCACCGACGTCGGCCCGCTGATCGATCCGTCCGCGCTCGAACGCGTCGCGGCGTGGGTCGACGAGGCCGTCGCGCAAGGCGCCGAAGTGCTCGTCGGCGGCGCGCGACGCGACCCGTTCTACGACCCCACCGTGCTCGCCGGCACGACGCCGGAGATGAAGGTGCGATGCGAAGAGATCTTCGGCCCTGTTACGACCGTGCAGTCCTACGAGACGTTCGAAGACGCGATTCGCGAAGCGAACGCCACGCGTTACGGCTTGCAGGCCGGCGTATTCACCAACGACCTCGAGCGCGCCTTCCTCGCACACCGCGATCTCACCGTCGGCGGCGTCATCGTCAACGACGTCTCCGCCTTCCGCGCCGACCAAATGCCCTACGGAGGATCGAAAGACTCCGGCTACGGCCGCGAAGGTCTGCGATACGCGATGGAGGAGATGACCGAACCCCGCATCATGGTCCTCTCCAACGTAGCGCTGTAAACGCGGCGGGTCCCGAGTCCCCGGCGGCGAATGACTCGCTTCGCTCGCGTTCCATTCGC
>JBIOWR010000117.1:0-2837 GCA_044868775.1 Actinomycetota bacterium | reverse complement strand
CTTGTCCCCGAAGCACCGGTCGATCGAGTACGCGTCCTCGTACTCGAACACTCCCAGACCGGCGAAGCCGCCGCCCTGCCGCGCCTTGTCGTCGGTCTCGAACGACTGCGGCATGTAGCCGAGCGCGTCGTTCGCCTGTCCGATCGCGAGCGTCGTCACCGGGCTCCGCTCCTCCAGGGTGTTGGAGTAGTTGGCGAAGATCTCGCCCGGCGCCGCGGTGATGTACACGTTGCCGATGCGCGCGGCCGTCACCGCCACGTTGACCGAGATCGCCGAGGCGCTCCGGCACGGGACGTTCCACCCCGGCTTCACGGCCTCGACGACCGCCGGAAGACCGAACGGGCGGTCGAAGAAGCCTGCGGCCCCGAGCGTGCCGAGCGGCATGTTCGTCACGGGCTGGTCCCAGAACTCTTGCTTCGACCGGACGATCGGGTCGGCCACCGGCGTCCCCGCTCCGGGCTGCGGCACGAGCTCGCCGAGTGGCTTGCCCATCATCGAGCCGCCGCGCGACGACATGTTGCCGAGCCCCGCTTCGAACATCAGGCCGACGCCGCCGAAGCGCTGCTCCACGGTCTTGTCGAACACGCCCGGCCAGTCCGCGTGCGCCTTCGTCGCCTCGTCGCCGAACGACGTTGCGTGCGCTGCGAAGGTGCCCACCGTGGTGATCGTGGCGCCGTTCTCGGCCGCGCGCGCGCGGATCCAGTTGAGCGTCGGGTCCTCCGCGGAGCGGTACGAGTCGCGGCGCTCCCCGTTGTGGCCGCGCGCGAGAACCTCGCCGCCCTCGAGCGTGGCCGGCTGCAGCGGTACGCACGACGGCGCTTGCGGGTCCTGGTTCGCGGGGCACGCCTCGACGCCGAGCGCTTGCAGCACGGAGCTCTTCAACGCGTTGTGCACCTGGCGCATGTACCAGGGCGGCACGCCGCCCCAGCCTCCGATGAAGTCCATCGCGGAGTGCGCGTGCGTCGACGCGAACACGAACGACGCCTTGTCGAGGCCGGTTTGCTCCTCGAGCTGCTCGGCGATGTCGAACCCGCCGCACGGATTCGCCGGCGCGTCGGGGCACATGTTGCGGTAGCGACCGAAGTAGCCCTCGCCGTCGAGGATCGTGACGACGATCGCCTTGCCGTCGCGCACGAACGCGGCGGAGCGCGCCCACAGGCCGTACTCCTGGTCCCATTCGAGCACCGGCTGCGACGGCCCGATGCCGAAGCCGCCCATGTAGATGCAGTTATTGTTCTCGATCCACGTGAGGCGCCAGTCGGCCACGTGCGTCAGCGTGCCTTCGACGTCGCCGCTCGTGAGCGGCGTGCATTTTGCCGTGTCGCGCACCCACACCTCGCCTTTGGTCGCGTCGGGCGCCGGCTCGATGCTGACCTTCGCCGCGCCGGCGAGCAGTTGCCCCGGCGGCAGCGTGACGTCGAAGGCGCCGGCCGTGGAGACGTTCGTGGTGAGCGCCGGAACCGCGCTCTTGGTCGTGGTCTTCGTTGTGGTGTCGGCGACGTCCTGGACCGGCCCGAGGACCGTGCCGGCCCAGACCGAGCCGACGAGCAACAGCCCGGTTATCAAGCCGACGACGACGCTTCGCAGGTACCTCATCAGTTTCCTCCCGAGCCGGCGCGGTTTCGCGCGACGAACGTTGGCCGGGAGGACTTCGCGACCGCCTGGTCGGATTCCTTCCGTCGGGGTGACGCCGGGGGGCGGGAGATCGCGCGGCGGACGCGCCTAGCGACCCGAGCGCTTCCCGCGCGGCCGGTAGCCGGCTCGCGGCGGAGCCTCCGCCGCACGGCGCATCTCGCTGCGCCGGCGGGACTCGAACGCCTTGGCGAAGTCGACGAGCGACTCGCCGAACGCGTCGAGGATGTGCACGACGTCGCGGAACTGCAGCCGTTGCACGCCGTTCTCGAGCTTGCTGTACGTGCCCTGGGTACGGCGAAGCCGCCGGGCGACCTCCTCCTGGGTGAGGTTGGCCTTGATGCGCAGCTCGCGCACCAGCTGGTGCGCGATGGCGTCCTCGACGTGCCGGCCCCGTGCCACGGAGCCAAGATGCGAGGTTAGAATGCACTATTCGAAATACGCATATCGGGACCCGACCATGGACGAGGCAGAGCAGGACCTGGCACATGCGCTCGCACCGGCGTTCGGTGGACGCGTGCCGACGCCCGACGAGATACTTGACCTCATGGAGGGGCGCGGGCGCCGTTCGCGTGCCGATCTCGCCGCAAACACCGCGGCAGATGCCGATCTCGTTCGCCGTAGCCTCGAAGGCGATACGGATGCGTGGGCCGACGTCTACGTGAAGTACCGCACGCCGCTCTACGCGCTCATCAACTCCTGGACACCCGATCACGCGCTCGCCGAGGACGTCGTGCACGACGCGTTCGTGCGCGCGTTCGAGCAGCTGCGTCGCTTCGACTCGACGCGCCCGTTCTTCCGCTGGCTCGCGACGATCGCTCGAAATCTTCTCCACGATTTTCATCGCAAGAACCGGCCGACGCTGTCGCTGAGCGAAGAGGTGCTGCCGCCGTCGCCGATGATCGACCTGACCCTCGAGCGCGTGCTCGTGAACGAGGAGCGCGATACCGTTCGCTCCGCGCTGCGTCGCCTTCCCAAGACGCAGCTCGACGCCGTGGTGCTCGCGGACGTCGACGACCTGAGCTATGCGCAAGTTGCGGCGTCGGTGGGAACGTCCGAGAGCGCCGCCAAGTCGCTCGTGTTCCGCGCACGCTCGATGCTGCGCCGCGCGTTGCGAACGCTCGGCGGGCTCGCGTGGGTGCATCACCTGCGTACCCGCACGCGCAACAACGCGCAACGCATCGTCGTCATCGGGCAAGCGATCT
>JBIOWR010000116.1:0-3325 GCA_044868775.1 Actinomycetota bacterium | reverse complement strand
GCGTGAAGGTCGTTCCGTCGATCGGCGCGAAGCGTCACGCGGAGAAGGTCGTCGCGATGGGCGTGGACGCGGTGCTGGTGCAAGGCGGAGAGGGCGGAGGACACACCGGCCCGGTTCCGACCACGTTGTTACTTCCGCAAGTCGTGGATGCCGTCTCCGGCCGGGTTCCGGTGATCGCTGCGGGCGGCTTCTTCGACGGACGTGGTCTCGTCGCGGCGCTTGCGTACGGCGCCAGCGGGATCGCGATGGGAACGCGCTTCTTGCTCACCCGTGACTGCGAGGTGCCCGATCGCGTGAAGCAGTTTTACTTGACCAAGTCGGTGACCGACACCGTCGTCACCAAGAAGGTCGACGGCGTGCCGCACCGTGTGATTCGCACGGAGTTCGTCGACGCGCTGGAGTCCTCCACGAGCGCCGGCGCGTTGTGGCGTGCGCTCAAGAACGCGATGGAGTTCCGGCGCATGACCGGCACGTCGTGGGCCGCGATGCTGCGCGAAGGACGAGCGATGCGGCGCACGAACGAGATGACATGGGGACAGGTGCTGATGGCGGCGAACACGCCCATGTTGCTCCGCGCCGCGATGGTGGAGGGTGACCTGCGCTACGGCGTCATGGCGAGCGGACAGGTCGTCGGGCTCATCGAAGACCTGCCGAGCTGCGCCGATCTGATCGCGCGCATCGTCGCGGAGGCCGAGGAGACGCTGAAGCGTCTGGCGTAGCTCACGGCGCGCCCTCAGCTTCGCACCGAGAGCGGCCGACATTAGGCACAGAGGAACCCGAGCGGGCGATGCTTCGGGAGATTCTTCCCCGATCCCCGACGTACAACCCGCTGTGATGGCGATTTGTCCGCACAACGTGCGCATCGTTCGAGCATCGAAGGATTGGGGAGGATCGTTCCATAGTATGACCGAGTCGCAGACCGTGAGGGGTCCGATGGCGAGCAATGCGGCAAGCCGCAAGGGCGTCGTTCGGCGGGTGCAACGCGCGATCGTGCGCGTGCCGGGAGCGGGCGTCGCGCTCGCGCCCACGCGAACCGCAGCCTTCGCCGTCAACGCGTTGCTCCGCGGAGGGTACGGACCGGTCGGCCCCGGCATCCCGCGCGGACGGATGTCCGCCGCGCTCGCCGCACAAGTGGCGCTCGACGAAGCGTTGCTCGGCGTGATGCGCAGCCCGCGCCGTTTCCCGTCGCACAAGGACTGGATGCGCATCGGAGACGACCTCGCCGCGACGCTCGATTTCTACGGGGAGCACGGGTGGCTCGGCAACCCGCGGGCGTATCACCGCACGCCGCCTCCGCTTGTGTCGCCGTCGATTCGGCGCGCGTCGGTGTGGGGCCTGCGCTACGAACGGCTGACCTGGCCCAGCGAGTTCGAGCCGCACGACGGAGAGCCGCGCGGCGCCGACTGGCGCGCATACGAGCGCAACGGAACCGCGCACGCATACGTGGTTCGTTCCGGGGAGCACCGTCCGTGGCTCGTGTGCCTGCACGGCTTCGGCGTCGGGTACGCAGCGGCCGACTTCGTCGCGTTCCGCGCCGCGCACCTCGCGCGCGATCTCGGGCTCAACTTGATCTTCCCGGTGCTGCCGCTGCACGGCCCGCGCCGTGCCGGGCTCTTCGGGGGAGCGGAGCTGCTGTCCAACGAGCTGCACCGGTTCGTGATTGGCATGTCGCACGCGATGTGGGACATCCGCCGCATCGTCGCGTGGGCGCGCACGCAGAACCCGCGCGTCGCCGTGTACGGCATGAGCCTCGGCGGATTCGCGGCCTCATTGCTCGCCACGCTGGAACCGAACCTCGAAGCCGTCATCGCCGGCGTGCCCGTCACCGACCTCCCATCGCTGTTGCAAAACCACGTGCCGAGGCGCGTGGTCGAGCGCGGGGAGACGTACGGCGTCAATCTCGAATCGTTGCGCAGGGCGTTCAGCGTGGTGTCGCCGCTCGTGTCGCCGCCGATGCTGTCGCCGAGCAACCTCTACATCTTCGCCGCGCTCGGTGATCGCCTCGCGCCCCCGGCGCAAGCGCGGCTGCTGCAAGACGTGTGGCAGACGCAGAACTTCCACTGGTACGAAGGCGCGCACCTTGCGTTCCTCTGGGACGCGTCGGTGAACGCGTTCATCGACGACGCGTTGCGCGATTCGTTGGCGCCGGGACGCGTCGGCGGCGGCGGACGGCCGAAGCGACTGCGCCCGGTCGCGTTCAGCTGACTTTCTGCGCCGCGCCGAAACGAGCGCGCACGTTCTTGGTCGACGTCGTGAGGAGCGGGCGCTTCGGCAACCCCAGCGATCGCAGCTCGTCGGCAATGCGTCCCTCTCCGAGACGCAGGATTGCTCCGCCGAACCGCCCGCGCGTCTCGCCGTCGAGAGCCCAATCCGTCAGGTTGAGGTCGCCGGTCGCGTCGGAGTAGGTCGGTGTCGAGCGACGCGGCAATCGCAGCGGCCCGCCGTCGCGGACGCCGAGTGCGAGCACGCGCCGGCCTTCCTCCGACAGCGTGCACCATGCACGCAAGCCGTCGTCCACGATGGAGATGTCGGCGAGCCATTTTGGGTAGCCCCAGATCGAGCGCCCCGCTTCGAGCGTGAACTGTTCGTCGACCGGCAGGTGCCGGATGTACGCGCGCACGTTGCCGCGCAGCACCTCGCCGGTCTTGCGCCACGTCGCCGCGCGCGGCGCATCGTGCGCACGCACGGCGATCGACACGGCCAGCTCGTCGTACGAATCGAGGTCGGAGTCGTCGTATCGCACGAACGCGAGCGTGAGCAGCGCGCGCGAGCCGAGCGCGGCGACCTCCAGTCCGGGCGGCACCAGGGCTTGCGCCTTCTCACGCGGGACGGTGTACGTCGCCGACCACGCAGCCGCGCGGCGCACCTCGACCGGGAGCGTGACGGTGCGCCCGGCGACGACGTAGGCGTCCACGGTTCCTACAGCCGCTCGATGATCGTGACGTTCGCCTGGCCGCCGCCCTCGCACATCGTTTGCAACCCGTACCGCGTGCCGGTGCGCTCCAGCTCGTGCAGCAGCGTCGTCATGAGCCGCGCGCCGGTGGCGCCGATCGGGTGGCCGAGCGCGATCGCCCCTCCGTTGACGTTCACCTTGCCGAGGTCCGCTCCCGTCTCCTGCTGCCACGCGAGCACGACCGGCGCGAACGCTTCGTTGATCTCCACGAGGTCGACGTCGTCGAGCGACATGCCGGTGCGCTCCAGCGCGAACGCGGTGGCGTTGATCGGCGCGGTGAGCATGTAGATCGGGTCGGCGCCGCGCACACCGAGGAAGTGGATGCGAGCGCGCGGCGTCAGGTTGTGACGCTTCAACGCCGTTTCGTTGGCG
>JBIOWR010000115.1:0-5233 GCA_044868775.1 Actinomycetota bacterium | reverse complement strand
TTCGGTGGAGTCGCTCCACGCCGTCGGGATCAGCAACAGGTTCGGGTTCGCGTCGTCCACGGTGTAGCCGGCCTTCGGCATGACCTCGCGCGGCTTCAGCGCGACGTTGCGCACGTCGCCGTGCACCACGGTGGGCTTCACCCAGCCCTGGAACACGCGCGTCGCGGGGTTGGACCAGAGCGGGTTGGAGCCCGGCGGGTTCCCGAACCAGGAGCCGCCGGCCATGATGTCCCAGTCGCCGGTGCCCGTGGAGATGTACGCCGTGTTGTAGTAGTCCGGCTCGCCGCGCGCGTGCATCATCTCGTGCGTGGCGACGCCGATCTCCGCGCCGATCTCCGGCATCGTGAACGTGCGGTCGACGACGACGGGCACGCCCTCGGCGTTGACGTCTGTCGTCGGAATGCCGCCGTATTCGACGATGGCGTCGCCGGCACCGGGAACGAGCGCATTGGCGGTCGCGCCGGCGAACGTGACTTCGATCGCATGCGACCAGGTGTGGCACGGGTCGCCGGTCGCCGCCATGTCCGCACCGGAGTGGATGACGCCGACGAAGTCGACCTTGCCGTCGTTGTCGTTGTCGTACTTGCCGAAGTCGACCAGCGGGTCCGCCTGCGGAACCGCTTCCATGGCCATGCCTGCCGCGCCCAGTCCTCCGATGCCCAGGAAGTTGCCGACCGGGTCGAGGTCATCTACGCGCGGTGCGGGAGCGTTCAGGCCCGGGATGATGATGTTCTCACCGTTGACCTCCAAGCTCTCACGCTCGACGTTGCCGTAGTAGCACGGGTTGCCGATGCTGCGCACCGACGTGTACGGGCCGAGCACGTCGACCTCCACGAGGAATTGGCCGTACGAGTTCTCGAGCCAAAACTCCGTCATGGTGCCGGTCGGGTTGCCGCCGAATCCGTTCAGCATCTTGCTGAAGAACTCGACGTCGTGTCCCTCCTGGAACTGCGGCGTCGTCTGACCCTTCTCCTCGTCGTACCACGTCGCGAGCATGAGGAACGGCGTCTTGAACCGGTACGGAAGCTCGCCCGCGGCGACCGCTTGCATCTGCGCCTCGTGCGCGGCGAGCTGGATGTGACGCAGCGTTTGCGCGCGCAGCAACCCGGCCTCTCCGGAGAAGATGCTCGCGTGACGCCCGACGTGCTGACGCAGACCGCGCGGCGCGTCGATGCCGGCGCGCAGCTTCGACGCCTTCAGCACGTCGACGCGCGCGCTCTTCGCGTAGTACCACCAACCGTCGTCGGCCTTCGTGACGGTGTAACCGTCTTCGGTCTCGAGGTTGCCGCCGACCTCGGCCGGCGTGAGGCGCGCCTTGAACGTGGTGCCGTTCGGTTGCTTCACCACGATCCAGAACGGCGCCGGCGGAAGGAAGTCCGCGAACAGCGACTTGGGAAGGTTCTGCTTCGACGCGTTGGGTGCGCTGGTGGCTTTCGCCGTTTTCGTGCTCACGGCGCTCGCCGGCATGATCCCGGCGACCACGGCAATTGCCATCAATACGCTGAATACAGATCGACGCACGTCACTACCCCCGGTTTCACCGCGCTTTTGGCGCGCACTTCGTTCCGAATGGACGTCACTGTACAGAATTGTCCGGCGACGGAGGCCGCCGCACTCACTTCAATTCCCCATCCAATGGAAAACTCCTGCTCAGGGCCTGCCGCGCACGCGCCTCCGGAGCAAGAACGCAGACAGAGCGAGCGACACGCCGACGCCGACGCTCGGGTCAACGCCGGTGGCCGGCAGGCGCGACGTCTTGCGCGTGCCGAGCACCTTGGTGGTGCGCTTGTTCGAAGTGGTCGGTGCGCCGGCGAGGTCGTACAGCCACACGCCGCGCCCGAACAGCGCCGCCACGATCTTCGTCTGCTGCGGGTTGGCGTTGAGATCGACGACGTACGCGTCGGGCATGCCGCTGCCGAGCTTCGTCCAGGCACCGCCTGACTTCGGCGCGACGTACACGCCGACGTCGGTGCCGACGAACAGCCGGTCGCCGATGACCAACGCGGCGCTCGCGGGAGCGTCGGGAAGGTTCGCGGAGACGTTCGTGAAGCTCTTTCCGCCGTCGCGCGACACGAACACGTTGCCCTTGCCGACGCCGGGCGTGCGCTCGTCCGGCGGCAGCCACTTGCGCGCGTATCCGGCGAGCGTCACGTAGATCGTCTTGGCGTCGTCGGGGTCCATCTCGACGTCGGTGATGTACCGGTTCGGCAAGCCCTTCGGACGAACGATCTTTTGCCAGCAGGACGCGGGGCGCTCCGGTCCGACCACGGTTCCGATCGGAGTGGGGCCGGCGACCACCGGCAAGCCGTTGTCCTCGATGAGCGGCACGTCCCACGTCGGTGTCGTCGGCGTGCATCCGTCCTTCACGTTGGTCGCGATGCCGCTTTCGAACTCGCTCGCGTTCCCGGTCATCGAGCCTTGCGTGATGATGTCGCACACGCCGCAGAACCCGACGTACACGCGCGCGCCGATCACGTCGACGGCCGACATCTGGTACGGCGCCTTCGTCTTGAGTTCCTCCGGGCAATCCTCGCCCATCTCCGGCGCGTCGCAGCTGAAGACCTTCTCGTTGTAGCCGAGGTCGTACGACGTGGCCCAGTAACAGAACAGGTCGTCGCAGCTACCGGGGCCGAGCGTGGTCTCCCTGATGTCGCGTCCGCCGACCACGAGGTGGTTGGGGTTCAGCGGATCCATCTCGAACGGCGTGCTGAACAATCCCGACGCGACACCGGGATCGATGCTGCGCCACGTCTTGCCGCCGTCGGTCGTCACCGACATCGCGCCGTTGGTGTACTCCTCGTACGCGATGTTGGAGTCCGTGGGATGCACGGCGACGTCGAAGCCGTCTCCCCCGTACACCATGCTGGCGCGTCCGTCGGGCGTGATCTTCGCCGTGCCGTTGTCCTGGAAGCCCGCCCACACCGTTCCGTCGCGACCGATCACCGCGTAGTACGGCTGCGTCGTGCCGAGCGTGTCGTTCAGCGACGTCCACGATTGGTTGTTGAACCCGTCCGCGCCCGCGAGCTGCTTGTAGACGCCGCCGTCGTTGCCGGCGAACAGCAACGAGCCTTGCGCGGTCTTGACGAACGCCGCGGTGTGCTGGTCGGGGTGCGTGGTCATGCCCGCGTACGGACCGCCGAACAGCTCGTCGCACGGCGGCGCCGCGTTGAGCAAGAGGCACGCGTTCCAGTACCGGCCGACCGTGGTCCACGCCGCGGGGCCGGGACCGCTCGTGTTCTCGGTGGTTTGGTAGATCTCCTCGAGGCCGACGAGCACGCGCTCGGAGTCGTCGGGATCGACCGCGATCCATTGGTTGTACCAAGACTGCACGCCCGGCGCGTACAGCAGCGCGTTCTCCAGCAACAAGCCGGAGCCGGGTGCGGCGGCGAGGATCTCCGACGTCGCCTTGAGATCCCACGTCTGGCCGCCGTCGCCGCTGCGATACACGCCGTTGAGGATGTTGCTCTTCGCCGCGAGCGGCAGGCCGATGAACGTCTCGTTGTTCATCAAGCCTGCGTCCTGGATGAGCGCCCACATCGTGCTCGGGCTCTGCGGATCGAACGTGAACGTGATGCGTCCGATCGGATCGTCGCTGCGTCCGGCCGCGCCGAACCCGGTCGGCTCGAGACGCGACCACGTGCCGGGCGCGCCGCCTTGCGTGGAGCGGTACAGGCCGTTGCCGTTGGAGCCCTTCTTGCCCGCGCGATACCCAACCGCCGCCCAGATCTCGTTCGGCGACCCGGGCTTGGAATGCATGTCGCTCACGATGTTGCCGAACACACCGGAGTCGGGCGCGGTGCCGGCTGCATTCGTCGGCAAGCGCACGTCGTGATACGAGGTGCCTCCGTCGGTCGAGCGGTACAGACCGCGGTTCGTCGCGACGAAGATCGTCTTGCCGACGATCTCGATGCGCGACACCGCTGCGTCCTTCTTGACGTTGTTCGCAACGCGATGCCAGGTCGTGCCGTTGTCGGTGGAGCGATACACGCCGACGCCCGCGTAGCACCCGCCGCAGTTGTGTGCGTCGCCGGTGCCGATGTAAACGGTGTCGGTGTCGCTGGGATCGATCGCGATCGCGCCGACGGCGAGCGACGCTTGACGGTCGAACTTTGGAGTCCATGTCGTGCCGCCGTTGCTCGTGTACCACGCGCCACCGCCGGCGAGCCCGACCCACACCTTGTTACCGGTGTTGTCGCCCGGCACGGGCGTGATCACCTGGACGCGTCCCGAGACCTTGTCCCATCCGAGCGACTTGACGCCGTAGTCGTCGTCGGCGTGGAACGGCTTCGGACCGACTTCTTTCCACGACCTTTGGAGCGAGGCGTCGAGCGCGAACGGCATCGCGTTCGCTTGCGCGAACGCCTCGAGGCGCGCACTCGCGAAATTCTCCCCGAGGAAGCCGGCGTGCGCCGCGCCGAAGGCGGCGTTCGCGCGCATCAGCTCGGAGTAGGTCTCCGGGGTCGGCCTCCACTGGCCGTCGCGAAGCCGGTCCAGCGGCGAGCGCGGCGTTCCCACGCGTGGCTTTGCCGGCGCGTTGGTCGCGCCAATCGCTGCCGCACCCTCACTCGAACCCGACGATCCCGCCGGCGCCGGCTGTCCCGCCACCGCCAAGCCGCCCGCAACCAACGCGATCCCCGCAATCGCGACGACCTTGGACTGAATGGAGAACCGCTTGGTCGAGAACCGCTTCCCGGAAACCCGCATCCCGCCACGCTCCTTTTGGGAGTTTTGTCGTGCTTGATTGTAGAACGGTGGGCGCGCGGCCGCCCTCCGGCCTCGCGTTCGCCCTCCCGCTCCAAAACAATTCGCCTCGGGCGACCTCCGACCCTTTCTCGCGGCCGGGATGTGTCCCGCGGTTCGGCGGGTCCGGGTCCCGCTGACGGCGCCGGTTCGGCTGCCGGCACTGCGGTCGCATCTAGGCTGGGCGCATGCGGGTGAATCGATTCGTGGAGATCCCCGACGCGGAGCTGGAGATGCGCTTCTCGCGCAGCAGCGGCCCGGGGGGTCAGAACGTCAACAAGCGCGACACCAAGGTAGAAGTCGTGTTCGACGTCGCGAGCTCGCCGTCGCTGGACGAGGATCGGCGCGCGAAGTTGATGCGCGCGCTCCGGTCGCGGCTCGACGCCGACGGGCGGCTGCACATCGTCGCGCAAGATGGGCGTACGCAAACCGAGAACCGCGAGCGCGCGCTCGAGCGCATGCGCGCGACGCTGGCGCGAGCGCTCGCGCCTCC